>JAOTUO010000251.1 GCA_029863845.1 Myxococcales bacterium | reverse complement strand
CACCAGCAGGAACTCGGTCTTGCGAGGCCGGGCGTCCAGGAGCTGAAGCCCCTGGGTGAGCGCCGCGAAGTGCGCCAGCGCGATCGTCGAAGGTCGGTCCTGGAGGCCGATGGCGATCGTGACCGCGACGACGGCGGCGAGGCCCAGATCGAGCACCAGCGCGCTGCGCTGCCAGGCGAAGGGCTTGCTGCGGCGCGCGAGCGAGACCGCGATCGCGAGCACCTGGGCGGCGATCGCCCAGATCGCGAGCTGCCCGGTGATCCAGAGCGAAGCGCCGGCGACGGTCACCAGGAGCCAGGCGGACGTCGGACGCGAGGTGGAGTCGGCGACGCGAAACTCGAGCCGGCTCACGGGGCCTCTGCCGCGGGCTCGACGAGCGCCAGAAAGCTCAGCAGCCGCGCCCGGTGCCGCGCCCCCGATTCGGCGGTGAAGTGCTCGCCTTCGGTGCGGAGCGCGACGCGCCGCCCGGCATCGATCCAGGCGGCGACTTCGGAGGCCGCCCAGACGACGCGCCGCTCGAAGTTGTTGGTTGGATCCGACCCGCGGGTCCGCAGCCGCACCTCGACCTCGGCGTTCTGCTCGCTCTCGACGTCGCGCACGACCAGCGCGCCGCGGCGCAACGAGCTGCGCCAGTGGATGCGCCGCGCCGGGTCGCCCGGGGCGAAGTCGCGAAGGCCCGACGAGGCGGCGCCGGTGCCGCTGCGCCCGGCGATGCCGTCGCCGCGGTCGCGCGGCGTCCCGAAGCCGGGCAGCACCATCAGCCGCTCGACCGCGGGATAGACGAGAGCCGCCTGCTCGGAATCGAGCTCGAGAGACTTCGAGAAGAGTCCGAAGGGAAATCGTGTAGCCACCTGGAATTCCACGAATTCCAGTATTCCGCGACGCTCGGGGCGAAGCCGGTAGACGCGCGTCTCGACCCCGCCGGGCGCAACGCGCAGGGCGAAGACGCGACCGGCGGCGCGCAGGTTGCGGGCGTCTCCGCGCACGCGGTCCTCGACCACGATCGCGAAGGCGGGGACCCGGTGCTGCCGGTTCGCGATCTCGAGGACGACGCTGCCGGCGGCTCCGGCGTACAGCTCCCGGGGCAGGCGCCGGCGCACGGCGATTCCTCGCAGCGCCGACTCCGACAGCACGCCGGACAGCACGAGGAACGAAAGCATCAGCGCGAGCACGAGGTAGAGCAGGTTGTTGCCCGTATTGAGCGCCGCGAAGCCCACGCCGAAGGTGATGGCGAAGAAGCTCCAGCCGGCGCGCGTGGGTCGCAGGCGGCGCGGGGGCCGCAGCCAGCGGAGCACGCGCGCCGCGAAACTCCGCCCCGGGCGCGGGCTGGACCTCAGAGCGGGACGGGCACCCGCTCGAGAATCTCGCTCAGGATCCACGCGGTCTCCTCACCTCGCCGCGCCGGACCGGAGCGCGGGTCCACGATCACACGGTGGGCGAGCACGTCGACGACCAGGTCGTGCACGTCATCGGGGATGCAGAAGTCTCGCCCCTCCACCAGGGCGCGCGCCTGCGCGATGCGGCGCAGCGCGATGGCTCCGCGCGGCGAGACGCCGATTTCCAGCGCATCGTGCTCGCGCGTCGCCTGGACGATGGCCAGCAGATAGCCCGAGATCGACTCGTCGAACTTCACCTGGCGCGCCGCATGCTGCATCGCGCACACGTCGTCCTGCGTCACCGCGGGCTCGAGGCGGGGCAGCTCGCTGGCCGCCGGATCGTCGCGCAGCACCGCCGCCTCGTCGTCGGGATCCGGGTAGCCGATGCCCCGGCGCAGCATGAAGCGGTCCAGCTGCGACTCCGGCAGCGGATGCGTGCCGTGGTGCTCCAGCGGGTTCTGGGTCGCCACCACGAAGAAGGGGCAGGGGAGGGGGTGGGACACCCCGTCCACCGTCACCGCACTCTCGCTCATCGCCTCCAGCAGCGCCGACTGCGCCTTCGGGCTGGCGCGGTTGATCTCGTCGGCGAGCACCACGTTTGCGAAGATCGGCCCGGGCTGGAAGACGAAGCTGGGGCCGGGGCCGGCCTCGCTGCGGAGGTCGGGCACGGTGCCGCCCAGCAGATCGCTCGGCAGCAGGTCGCTCGTGAACTGGATGCGGCGAAAGCTCGCGTCAATCGAGCGCGCGAGCGCGTGGGCGAGCGTCGTCTTTCCCACCCCGGGGACGTCTTCCAGCAGCAGGTGGCCGCCGGCGATCAGCGTCTCCACCGCGCGGCGCACGACCTCGGGCTTTCCGCGGAGTGCGCGCTCGACGTTGGCGCGAAGCTTCAGGGCCCGCTCGACGGCTGCTTCCGGGGTGAGGGAGGGCATGTCGAGCTGCACGCCGCTTCTTCGGCCGGTAGGGGCGCGCGCCTGAGCGTCGATCAGGGGTCCAGGAGCGCGGCGCGCGGATCCGGCGCGCTCGCCGCAGCGCGCAAGAGCGCTACGAAGGCACGCAAGTCGCCGCGCAGCGTGCGGAGTCGCGCCGCGTAGGCGTCGACGTCGGCGGCGTAGGTGCCCGAAAGCGCGAGGCAGGCGTCGTTCAGGGGCAGCGCGGCCGCCGCGGCCGCCGTCGCGTCGCTGGAGAGCGGCAGCGCGGCGATCGCCCGCCGCGCCGCCCGCTCGAGGTCGGCGCGCGTCGCCTCGCACTCCGGCCCGGGCGGCGTCGCCGCGTACAGCTCCGCCACCTGCTTCCGCAGCCGCAGCCGCTCGGCCTGGACGAGGCGTCCGTCCTCGACGCGCCGGCGCTCGCGTCGGGCCGCGTCCGGGCGCTCCGTCTCGGCGTAGAAGAGCACGCTGGCCTCCTCGCCCACGAAGCTGGCCACGCCCTCGTTGAAGTCGGCGTCGCTGCGCACGAACACCGTCGCGTGCACGAACTCGTGGAGGATCGTCTCCACGGTGGGTCCCTCGGCGCCGCGGAGCATCGGGCCCGTGACGGGGTCGTCGAACCAGCCCAGCGTGGAGTAGGCCGGCACGGCGTACTCGCACACGTCGAAGCCCCCGGCGCGCAGATGCTCCACCTCGGCCCGCGCCCGCTCGCTGTCGAAGAAGCCCTTGTAGGGCACGCGTCCCACCACCGGGAAGTACCAGCCGGTGGGGTCCACTTCGCCGGGGCGCGTCGCGACGACGGTCGTCACGATGCGGTCCCCCGGCCAGTCCACGTAGCTCGTGTATTGTCCCCCCACATCGAGACCCAGATCGACGGCGAACGCGCGAACCTGCTCCACCACGGTGAGCCGCTCGCGCAGCCCGGGGGTCGTCGACGGATCCGCGAGGATCTCCGCGATCGGTTGGCGCTGGCGCAGGAGCCGCATCTGGCCGGCGGCCACGTGACCGAGGTAGCAGCCGGTGGCTCCGAGCAGGCAAGGCGACAGCAGCGCCAGCGCGAGCTTCGCGCGCATCGAAGCGCGCGTCGCCGATGCCGACACCGCGGAGCGCACAGCCGCCGAGGCGTATGCCGCGGGAGCCGTGGGACTCGAAGAGCGCGAGGGACCGCAGGGCGTAACGCTTCTCCTCTATGCGCGCGCGGGCGACGCCCAAGCGGTGCGAGCTGCCGCGGCGCGCGCCGGAGCGCGGGTGGCCGCGCCGCAGCCCGTTCCCGAGACCGACTGGTCCGAGGCCTGGAAGGAGAACCTCGAGGCCACCGTCGTCTCGCCGCGTCTCGTCGTGCGGCCCTCGTTCGTCTCGGCCGTCGCGGCGGCCGAGGTCGTCATCGACCCGGGCCAGGCCTTCGGCACCGGCGGCCATCCGTCGACCCGCCTCGCCCTGGAGTGGATCGACCGGCTGGCCCCGGCGCTCGAGCCGGGCGCTCGAATCCTGGACGTCGGCACCGGCACGGGCGTTCTGGCCCTGGCCGCTCTCCGCCTGTCCGCAGGCGGCTCCGAGGCCGTGGCGCTCGACCTCGACCCCCTCGCCACCGCCGCGGCGCGGGCGAACGCACAAATCAACGGGCTCGCCGCGCGCTGCCACGTCTTCACCGGATCCCTGTCGGCTGTGCGCTGCGACCGCGACGACGGCGGGTTCGACCTCGTGGCGGTCAACCTGCTGCGCACCGAGATGCTGCCGCTGCTGCGCGGGATCGCCGAGCGCATGCGGCCCGGGGCGGGCGCCGTCCTGTCGGGCCTTCTGGCGTCGGAGCGCGACGTCGTGGAGGCGGCCGCCCGCGCCGCGGGGCTCGCCGCGGCAGGTGCGCGGCACGGCAACGACGCCTCCGGCGAGCGCTGGATGGCGCTGCTCACGCTTCGCTGACGCGATCGCGCCAGTAGGCCAGCATCCGCTCGAGCGAGGCGGCGATCGGGATGCCCGGCTGCCAGTCGCTGGCCTGGCGCAGACGGCTGGCGTCGCCCACGGCAAAGTCGGTCGGCCGCATCCGCTCGGGGTCGACCCGGATTTCGGGCTTCACGCCCGCCAGCGTGATCAGCGCGTCGAGGTGGTCGCCAACGCGTGCGCCGATCCCGCTCGCGACGTTGTAGACACCGGCGGGAACGCGGCGGTCGAGCAGGCGCACATAGGCCTCGATCACGTCCTCGATGTCGAGAAAGTCGCGCACGGAGTCGAGATTGCCCACCCGGAGCAACGGCTCGCGACGCCCGCGCTCGATCTCGGCCACCTGCTTGGCGAAGCTCGCGAGCACGAAGTCCGGCGACTGGCCGGGCCCCGCGTGGTTGAACGAGCGAACGCGCACCACGTCGAGTCCGCGTTCGGCGTAGGTGGCGCCGAGGAGATCCGCAGCCGCCTTGCTGCGGGCGTAGGGGGAGCGCGGCCACAGGGGCGACGCCTCCGTGAAGGGCGGCGAGCCCGGCGCGGCCGACCCGTACACGTCGGCGGAGCCGATCCACAGCACGCGCGCTGCCGGCGCGGCGTCGGCGGCGGCCCGCAGGACCGAGCGCGATCCGAGGAAGTTCACCCGGTAGCTGAGCTCCGGCTCCCGCCACGACGCGGCGACCGAGCTGAGCGCCGCCAGGTGCACGATGGCGTCGGGCCGAAGCTCGACGACCCGCGCCGCGACCGCGGCGGCGTCGGTCACGTCCAGATCGATATCGGTCGCGACCACCTCGTGGCCGTCGGCCCGGAGACGGGGGACCAGATGCCGACCCACGAAGCCCTCTGCACCGGTCACGAGCGCGCGCACGCGATTCAGGCTGCCAGAGGCGGCGCTCCTGTGCTAGAGGGGGAGCCATGATCCTCGGGGTGTCGGGCCTGAACGGAGCGGGGAAGGGCGAGGTGGTGCGCTACCTCGAGCAGCGGAGCTTCTATCCGCTGTCGCTCTCGGACGTGATTCGCGAAGAGCTCCGCTCGCAGGGCCTGGAGGAGACCCGCGAGCGCATGATCGAGACGGGAACGGCCCTGCGGGCCGCCGAAGGGCCGGGCGCCCTGGCCGAGCGCCTCAGCCGGACCTTCGAGCCCGACCGCAACTACGTGATCGATTCCGTCCGCCATCCCGCCGAGGTCGAGGTGCTGCGGGGTCATACGGACGCGTTCCGGCTGATCTGGGTGACCGCCGACGACGAGACCCGTCTCGCGCGCGTCCGCGCCCGGGGCCGCGGCGGCGACCCGACCACGTTGGAAGAACTGCGCCGGCTGGAGGATCGCGAGACCCGCAGCGACGACCCCGCCGCCCAGCAGCTGCTCGCGGTCCGCGACCTCGCCGACTTCACGGTCGAGAACGACGCCGACCTCGCGACGCTGCACGCCGGCGTTCAGGGCGTTCTCGAGCAGAGCTTTTTTTTTGAGCGCCCGAGCTGGGACGAGTACTTCATCGCGATCGCCCAGAAGGTGGCTTCCCGCAGCAACTGCGTGAAGCGGAAGGTCGGCGCCGTCATCGCGATCGACCGCCGCATCGTCTCGACCGGCTACAACGGAACGCCCCGCGGCACCCGGAACTGCAACGAGGGCGGCTGCCCGCGCTGCAACAGCTTCGCCCGTTCGGGCAGCGGCCTCGGCGAGTGCCTGTGCTCCCACGGCGAGGAAAACGCCATCACCCAGGCCGCGTACCACGGGGTCTCCGTCCGGGGCGGCACGCTCTTCACGACCCTCTGCCCCTGTCTCATCTGCACGAAGATGATCATCAACTCCGGGATCGAAGAAGTCGCGTACAACGCGCACTACTCCCTGGCCGACGTCTCGCTCGCGCTGCTGCGCGAGGCCGGAATCAAGGTGCGGCAGGTCGGCTAGTCCGTGGCAATCTCGAAGCGCTCGATGTAGGCGGCGAGGCGCGTCTTCACCATCTCCGGCGTGAGTCCGTACTCCGCCAACGCGTAGGCGTGCGCGCCGTGCTTGCCCTGGGGATTGGCGCGCACGTGCTCGCGCATCGCCGACTCGGCCTCC
>JAOTUO010000018.1 GCA_029863845.1 Myxococcales bacterium | reverse complement strand
GGCCTCGCCGAGGACGACCCGCGCCCGGGCGCGGCGAGCGAGCGGTCGGACGGGGATCTCCAGATCTCCCGCGCGATACTGTCCCGCCACGAATCCGGGGACCATCCCGGAGTAGAGCGCGGTCTCGCGATCCACGACCAGGGTCAGCCGTGCTCCGGGCTCGGGGTCGCGCGCCCAGGCGCGCAACACCTCGACGTGGGCGTGCCCGGCGCCCACCAGAACCACCTCGCGATCCCGGCTCATCGCGGTGTTCGTGTCTCCAGCGGCTGTGCGGCGACCATTTCCGGGAGCTTCCCCCGACCCGGACGGTGGACGATAATCG
The DNA here is from genome assembly GCA_029863845.1 of Myxococcales bacterium. Taxonomy (GTDB): domain Bacteria; phylum Myxococcota_A; class UBA9160; order UBA9160; family SMWR01; genus JACZXC01. The sequence goes on along the minus strand of JAOTUO010000018.1, from coordinate 25,510 downwards.
CGTCCGTCGCCAGCGGCTCGACGCGGCGCCCCTCCGCGGTTTGCGACGACGGCGTGCGGCGAGGCGCCGCGGGCCCGGGGCGGGTATTTTGAGATTCAATCCAATAGGCTGCAGCGGGATCCCGAGGCTGGGCCCGGAGGCCTCGATCGGGGAGGTCCGATGGAAGACGGACGCTACGACGTCATTGCGATCGGCTCCGGCATCGGCGCCCTCACCGCTGCCGGCGTGCTCGCCAGGCTCGGGCGCCGCCGCGTGCTCGTGCTCGAGCGCCACCACGTGCTCGGGGGCTTCACCCACCAGTTCGAGCGGACGCAGGGCCGCACCTGGGACGTCGGTGTCCACTACGTGGGAGATCTGCACGAGGGCTCGTCGGGGCGGGCCGTCTTCGACTACGTCAGCGAGGGCGGCATCCGCTGGAACCGGATGCCCGAGCCCTTCGAGCGCTTCGTCTACCCGGACTTCCGCTTCGACGTGTACGGCGACGAGGAGCGGTACCGCGCCGACCTCGTGCGCCGCTTCCCGGAGGAGCGCGCCGCCCTCGAGCGCTACTTCCGCGACCTGAAGCGCGCCGCCGCGTGGGGACTCCGGCGCTTCACGGCCGGCCTCCTCCCCGCGCCGATCGGGCCGGCGCTGCGCTGGACGGGCTCCTTGTCGAGCGCGCTTCCCCTCTCGACGACGAAGGACTACCTCGACCGTCACTTCCGGGACCCGCGGCTCAAGGCGCTGCTCGTCTCGCAATGGCGGGATCACGGGCTGCCGCCGGACCGCAGCGCATTCCTGAGCCACGCCATCATCGCCACCCATTATCTGAAAGGGGGTTACTACCCGGTGGGCGGCGCGGGCTCCATCGCCCGCGCAATCAAGCCGGTGATCGAGGGCGCCGGCGGGAAGTGCCTGATCCGGCGCGACGTGAAGCGACTCCTCGTCGAGCGGGGCCGGGTGGTCGGCGTCGAGGCCGTGCACCGCAGGGGCGGACGTGACCACAGCGAGCGTTACCTGGCCCCGATCGTCCTCTCGAACGCCGGCGCCCACAACACCTACTCGCGGCTCATTCCCCGCGAGCTGGCGGGCGCGGTGCCCGAGAAGATCGAAGCGCTGGGGCCGGCGCCCACCGCGGTCTCCCTCTACCTGAGCTTTCGCGAGAGCCCGGCCCGACTCGGGTTCCGGGGAGAGAACGTCTGGATCTCCGAGGACTACGTGCACGACGCCCAACGCGAGAGCGAGGACGCGCTGCGCGGCCGCCCGAGCGGCTGCTACCTCTCCTTTCCGTCGCTCAAGGACCCCGAGGCCCGGGTCCACACGGCCGAGATCCTCGTCCTCCCCGCCTACGAGCCCTTCAAGCGCTGGGCCGATCGTTCCTGGCAGCAGCGCGGTGAGGAGTACGACGCGCTCAAGACCCGGATGGCCGACGGAATGGTCGACCTCGTCGACCGCCACTTCCCGGGCTTCCGGGACCTGATCGACTACCGTGAGCTCTCGACACCGTTGAGCATCGAGCACTTCGTCGCGAGCCCGCGCGGCGCCATCTACGGTCTGCCGGGAACGCCCGAGCGCTTCCGGCAGGACTGGCTCGGCGTTCGCACCCCCGTGAAGAACCTCTTCCTCGCCGGCTCCGACGTCTACTTCCATGGGGTGATGGGCGCTGCGATGGGCGGCGTCGCCGCCGCCGGCGCGGCCCTCGGAGCCTTCGGCTTCGTCCGCGCCATGACCGCGATCCGGGCGAGTCGCGGGAAGCGGCGGTCGTGATGAAGGCGCGGCGTGAGGCCCGGAGCGGGCCGCGTCAGTCGCCGCTCAGGATCACCCAGGCTCCGACGGCGATGAATCCGAGGCCCGCGACCCAGCGCAGGATCTTGGGGCTGACGAACTCGGAGACGAGGGCGCCGGCCAGGACGCCGAGCGCCGAGGTCAGGACCAGCGCGCTGGCGGAGGCGGCGAACACGGTGAGCTTCGGATGGCTCGCGTCGGATGCGTAGAGAAGCGTCGCGAGCTGGGTCTTGTCGCCGAGCTCCGCAACGAAGATGGTGGCGAAGACCGTGGCGAAGAGTTTCAGGTCCATGGCGTTTCTCGTGTCCTCCCGATCAGCGCCAGCCGCGCGGGTTTTCCCGGAACCGGGTGCGCCACGCCTCCAGTCGCCCGCGGAGCTCGCGGGTCCGCTCGGGATGCGTGTCGGCCAGGTTGTAGGCCTCTTCGGGGTCGCGATCCAGACGATAGAGCAGCGGCCAGGCGCCCAGCGTGGGAACCGACTCTGCCGAGCCCGGAGGCCGGTAGTCGCGGCCACTCGCGAGCCTCCCAGCCGGCGTGTCGGTCTTGTCGAGGGGCGCCGGCCAGACGTAGTGGCTGTTGCGGTCGATGTACTTCCACGGGCCGACCCGCACCGCCTCCACGTCGTAATCGTGGAAGAAGAAGAGCGGCCGCTCGCCGAGGTCGGCGCGTTCCCCGGCCAGCACCGGCCACAGATCGACCCCGTCGATGACCCGGTCGGCCGGCAGCGTGAGGCCCGCCAACCCCAGGAAGGTCGGGAAGAGGTCGATGTTCATGGCAGGGACGTCGCTCACCGAGCCCGCCGGAACCCGGCCGGGCCACCACGCGACGAAGGGCACCCGGAAGCCCCCCTCGTAGCTCTGGCCCTTGCGGCCGCGGAGCCCCCCCGGGCTGCCCTCGAACCAGGGCCCGTTGTCGCTGGTGACCACGACGAGGGTGTCGTCGGCGAGGCCGAGACGCCGTAGCGCCGCGACGATCTCCCCGACGCTCCAGTCGAACTCGGACACGGCGTCGCCGTACGGCCCGGCCGACGACCGGCCCGCGAACCGCTCGGAGGGGAAGAAGGGCTGGTGGGGATCCTTGTGCGCGACGTACAGGAAGAACGGTCCGTCCCGGGACTCCTCGATGAAACGCACCGCTTCCGCGGTGAAGAGCGCCGTGTAGTGAGTCTGGTCGAGGCCGATGTCGGGCACCACCTCGACCCGGTCGCGCCAGAAGGCGACGGGCCAATCGTCGTTGGACATGTTGAAGCCGACGAAACGGTCGAAGCCGTGGTGGGAAGGGTGGTACTCGGGAAGCTCCGTGAAGTCTCCCAGGTGCCACTTGCCGACGGCCATGCTTCGGTAGCCGGCCTGCTTCAGCGCCTCGGCCAGCGTGATCTCCGAGGGCGGCAGGCCCGCGACCGCGTTGTCACCGCCCGCCATGTCGACGGCGCCCAGCTTGGCGAGCACCATCGCCGCGCGCCGCATCAGCCGGCGTACCCGGGTGTCGCGCGCGGCCGGCATCGCCGTCATGATGCCGCTGCGCAGCGGGTAGCGTCCCGTGAGCAGTCCCGCGCGTGAGGGGGAGCAGAGCGGCGCGCTGGCGTAGAACTGGGTGAGGCGCGTTCCCTCGGCGGCCAGGCGGTCGACGTGGGGCGTCTTGATCGCTCGGGTTCCCTGGATTCCGAGATCGCCGTAGCCCAGGTCGTCGGCCAGGATCACGATCAGGTTGGGGCGGAGAGGCTTGCCCGCGGGCGCGAGACGCACCTGGTGCTCGACGGGCTCGGCGGCCTTTCCGGGATCGCGGAAGACGTTCTTGTCGATGCCCGGGTCGACGGGTGCGAGCGCCGCGCGGACCCCCCAGACCCCGAGTGCGGCGACGATCAGAAGCAGGACGAGCCGGCGCGACACCCGTTTCGTGGGACCGATCATCTCCGCTCCCACTCGCCGTGTGCCGCGAGACCCTCCGGCATTCGTCGCATGCAGCGAGGCCCGGAAAGGCCCGGCCGGCTCAGCGTCCGGGGCGCCAGTTGCCGTGGAAGCCGCCGGGCACGCGGTGCGGCAGCCGGACGGTCGCCAGGGGCTCGCCAGACACGTTCTCGGCGTCGAGGACGAGGAGGTCGCTCCGATTCTCCTCTCCGCGGTAGACGACCGCGAGCAGGACGCCCTCTCCCTCCGCGGCGTTCTCGCTGCGGGGCACGAAGATCGGCTCGCCCGAGGCATCCGACGCACCGAGATCGTGGGACTCGCAGACGCCGGACGCGACCTCGTAGCGCAGCACCGCGTTCGTTCCCAGGAGCGGCAGGGTCGAAGCCGTGCGCCCCTCGCCGGCGGCGTAGCCGAAGCGGTAGGCGTGGCCGGTGCGGCGTTCGTCGAGGCGCGGGAACTCGAGGGCACGGTCGTCGAGGGGCTCCTGCTTGAGCGTGCCGGCGTCGAGGTCGAGGGTCCAGCGTACGAGGTGCGCGGGCGCGAACTCGATGTCCTCCCCCGCGCCTCCGACGGGCACGCGCGCGTACTGGGCCATTTCGGCGACCACCCGGCGCCCGTCCGTATGGGCGTTCATGGCATGGAACGCGAAGCAGGGGTCGGTCTCGAACCAGACGACGTCTTCGTTGCCGCCGTCGCGCGGCATCACGCCCACGTGGGTGCCGAGATCCGGTTCCCAGCCGAGGACGCTCTCGCCCCGGGCGGCGCGCTCGACGCGGAGCGTGGCCGGGAAGATCGGGAAGATCACATGCTCCGGTGTGGTGATGAAATCGTGCACCATGCTCGGAAAGGGAACCGTGATCTCCTCGTTGCGGACGAGCTTGCCGTCGGCGTCCGCCGCCCGGTAGACCAGGTAGGGAGGCAGCGCGTCGTAGCCGAAGGCGAGCATTTCGCCGGTCTCCGGGTCGATCTTCGGGTGGGCCGTGAAGGCGCCGTCCACCGTGCCGTCGGGGGCGTCGATGCCCAGCGCATCGGCGACGCCGGGGTCGATCGGCTGCCGCAGCGCACCCTCGAAGTTCCAGACGCCGAGGGTCTCGAGGCTGTCGGGATCGAGCTCGACGGGGGCGAGCCCGCCCTCCACCAGCGCCAGCAGCCGACCTGCGTGCCAGACGATGTTGGTGTTGCTCGGTCCCATGCGGACCCCGCGCGCCCTCGGGTCGTTCTCATCGGGGCCCGCGAACGCCGCGAACAGCGCCTCTCCGGCGTCGCGCTCCAGCTCGAACTTCGGCGTTCGCACCCAGCGGTTGCGGTAGTGGCACTTGCCGTCCTCGATCCGGAAGGCGTGCACCATCCCGTCGCCCGTGAAGAAGTGGTAGTCGCCGCGGGGCGCGAACTGAGGGTTCGGCCCATTCCGGTAGAGGGTGCCGTGGAGGTCGCGGGGGATCTCACCCACCACCGGGAGATCGTGGATCTCTCCCTCCATCGGCCACGGCGCCCAGAGGCCGCTCAGCATCGGGTGGTCGGGGAAGGGGCGGCTCATGGTGGGTCCTCCGGGGCGCGCGAGCGCGTGTCGGCGGCCATCGTCGGGGCGTTGGTTGCCGCCGTCAAGAGCTCTCGGGCAGCCGGGCCGCGTCGTCGAACACGTCGCGCGCGTTCGCCACGACGGCGGGGCGGATGCGAGCGGCTATGCTAACGGCCGATCGTCGACGGGGGGCGGTGACACGGAGGATCCACGCGATGCCGGATGCGTTCTGGAAGCTCGATGCGACGGACCAGGCCGAGCTGGTGCGCTGCGGCGACGTCCAGCCGAGCGATCTGGTCGAAGCCGCGATCGAACGCGCCGAGCGTCTGAACCCGCGGCTCAACGCCGTGATCACGACGCTCTACGAGAAGGCACGGGCCGAAGCCGCCTCGGGCCAGCTGCCGGACGGCCCGTTCCGCGGGGTGCCCTTCCTGCTCAAGGACCTCATTCTCCAGAGCCGGGGCGACCCCCACCATGCGGGCGCGCGCTTCCTGAAGGACCTCGGCTGGGTCTCCGACCACGACACCCATCTGGCGGCGAAGTTTCGAGCCGCCGGCTTCGTGTTCCTGGGCAAGACCAACGCGCCCGAGTTCGGACCGCTTCCCACCACGGAGCCCGCTGCCTACGGACCCACGCACAATCCGTGGAACCTCGAACACTCGCCGGGAGGCTCGAGCGGCGGCTCCGCCGCGGCGGTTGCGGCGGGCATCGTCCCCGCCGCCCACGCCAACGACGGGGGCGGCTCCATCCGCATCCCCGCCAGCGCCTGCGGTCTCGTGGGGCTCAAGCCGACTCGCGGGCGCACCTCCCTGGGTCCCGACCTCGGCGAGAACTGGGCGGGGGCCGTCGTCGAACACGTGGTGACGCGGTCGGTTCGGGACTCGGCGGCGATCCTGGACGGGGTCGCCGGGCCCATGCCGGGCGATCCTTACTGGGCGCCCCCGCCGGAGCGACCGTTCCGCGACGAGGTCGGAGCGTCGCCCGGCCGACTTCGCATCGGACTCGCCACCAAGGCCCTGAATCCCGATGCGAGCACGCACGCCGACTGCGTCGCAGCGGCCGGCGAGTGCGCGAGGCTGCTCGAGTCCCTCGGACACCGGGTCGAGGAGGCGCATCCCGCGGCGCTCGAGGACCCGGAGCTCTTCGGCAACGCCGGGCGCATCACGGTGGCGGGGGTGGCGCGCGACATCGAGAGCTGGGGAGCGAAGATCGGGCGGCCCCTGCGCCCGGAGGACGTGGAGCCCTACACGTGGTCGCTCGGGGAGATCGGCCGGCAGCTTACGGCGACCCAGTACCTCGAGAGCGTCGAGGCCGTCCACGCCATCGCTCGGCGCGTGGCGGAGTGGTGGACCGAGGGCTGGGACCTGCTCCTCACGCCCACGCTGAGCGAGCCGCCGCCGCGGCTCGGCTCGTTCCAGCCCACGGCGGAAGATCCCCTCGCCCCGGGTCGGCGCGCCATGGCGGTCTGCACGTTCACGCTGCCGCTCAACTTCACCGGCCAGCCGGCGATCTCGCTGCCGCTTCACTGGAACGCCGCGGGACTCCCCATCGGCGTCCAGCTCGTGGCGGCGTACGGACGCGAGGATCTGCTGGTCCGCGTGGCTGCGCAGCTCGAGCAGGCCCGGCCCTGGAAGGATCGCTGGCCCCCGGTGTGCGACTGACGCGCGCCGCCGCGCCCGCGCCGTGCTGGGTCAGTCTGCGGGCGCCAGGCGCGCGGGCGAGAGCTGCTCCGGGGCGAGCCCCCGCGCCGCCAGGTCTTCGGGCAGCGAGCCCTCCGCGATCAGCGCCGCGGCCGCCCGGGCGGCGGCCGGGGAGGTCATGATCCCGAAGCCTCCCTGGCCGGCGAGCCAGAAGAAGCCGGGGAGATCGGGATCCATTCCGATCACGGGCGAGCGGTCCGCGACGAAGCTGCGCAGGCCGGCCCAGCGGCGGCGGATGTGTTCGATCTTCAGGGTCGTTGCGCGCTGGACGCGGTCGACCGCCAGCGCCACCCCGTAGTCCTCGGCGACCGCGTCGCAGGGCTCGGACGGGGTCTCGTCGCAGGGGGAGGCCAGCAGCTGGGCGCCCTCGGGCTTGAGGTAGAACGCCTCGTCGGCGTCGATCACGCACGGCCACGCGCGGATGTCGCTTCCCGGCGGCGGGTCGAAGGTGATGATGGTGCGCCGCAGCGGGCGCAGCCCGATCGGCCGGGCGCCGGCCAGGCGGCCCACCGCGTCGCACCACGCACCCGCCGCGTTCACGACTACGCCCGCCCGGAAGCGGCGTCCACCGGCCTGGATCTCCCAGCCGTCGCCGCTGCGACCCAGTCGCGTGACCTCTCCCCGCGTGACGATCTCGCCGCCGCCGCGCCTCAGCCCGCGGAGAAAGCCCTCGAGCAGCCCGGCGACGTCGATGCTCAGGGCGTTCGGCTCGACGACGGCGCCCGCCACGTATCCCTCGCGAAGCGCGGGGCACAGCTCGCGCGCCCGCTCCACGTCCACCGCGTGCAGGTCTGCCCCGGAGGCCCTGCCGGCTGCCAGCGCGGTCGCGAGGCTCTCGCGCTGGTCGTTGCGCCCGATCCAGACGACCGGCTTCGGATGGACCAGGGGATGGGGTGCGAAGCCGTCGGGCGGCTTCTCGAGGAAGGTCCGCGCGGCGCTCGTGAGCCGGCGGACGACGGCGTTGCCGTAGCTCTCGACGAGGAATGCCGCCGATCGCCCCGTGGTGTGGTGGCCCGGCAGGGGCTCGCGCTCCAACAGCACGACCGAGCCGCGGGCCGCAAGCTCGTAGCCCGCCGACGCGCCGGCGATGCCGGCGCCGATCACGGCGAAGTCGTAGGTGCTCATCGGCGCGTTTCTCCGGCGGCTACCCCGTGGATCGCTCCGTCGGCTTCCAGCCCTCCCGGCAGACTCGCAGCCAGTTCTCGCCGAGGATCCCCCGGATCTCCTTCTCCCCGTAGCGGCGCCGCAGAAGCTCCTGCGTGATGCCGGGGGCCTGCTCCAGCTCGATCTGGCGCATGTCGCGGTAGCCGGCGTCCGGCGGGTACATCCCGGGCATGCGCGCCACGAACGCCTCGAAGGTCTCGATGTCGTAGACGTAGTCGAGGGCGAGCCCCACGTGCTCGGGCCCCACCCGGTTCGCCACGTGGTCGATGTGGTCGACGAGCCGCTCCGGCGTCGCCCCGGCCCCGCCGAGAAACGCGCTGAGCCCGGTGATTCCCAGCACGCCGCCCTTCGCGGCGCACGCCTCGATCTGGTCGTCCCGGACGCAGCGCGGATGCGCGCAGAGCGCGTGGGCGTTCGTGTGCGACACGATGACGGGCGACGCCGAGGTCTCGATCGTCTCCATGGTGGTGCGGTAGCCGGTGTGCGCGCAGTCGACGATCATGCCCACCCGGTTCATCTCGCGGACGAGGCGCCGCCCGAAGTCGGTCAGACCGGTATCGTCGGACACGTGACACCCGCACCCGACGCGGTTCTTCTCGTTGTAGGCCATGAGGGCGTGACGCACCCCGAGCGCGTGGAAGAGCTCGACCCAGCCGAGCTCGTCTTCGAAGGGCGTCGTTCCCTGGAAGTGCAGCCCGATCGCCAGGGCGCCCGCTTCCCGCGCGCGAAGCACGTCGTCGGTCGAGCTCACCAGCACGCAGGTCGGGAAGCGATTGCGGACGAAGCGGCGGTGCTCGGCGATCTGCTGCGACGCCGCCCGGAAGTCCATGCCGTCGATGGCGAGGGTGATCGAAAGGCAGTCGAAGCCCGAACGTGCGGCGCGGGCGAAGAGCTCGGCCTTCCGCTCGGGACGCCCCGGCGTGAGGATCGGAAGCGTCATGTCCCAGACCAGGGCGTCGGCGTGCAGGTCCGCCGCGTCGCTGGACACGCCCCAGCGGCTCATCGCGGCTCCTCCTCGCCCGCCGGGTCCACGGCGAGGGATCGCGCCCCGCCGGGCTGGATCTTGTAGTAGGCCATGATGGCCTTCTCGAACCACGCCGCCGGCGCAACGCGCTTGACCGCGACGGCGAGCTTCTGGACGAACATCCCGGCCAGGTAGCGCGGTCTCGGCGCGGGCTTCGCCATCACCTTCGCCAGAAGCCCGGCGAGTTCCTCGGGATCGGCACCGTTGCGCTCGTCGTGCTCCATCACCGCGACCGCGGTCCGGCAACGCTCGCGATACGCTGGATTCGTCCGGCTGTCCGCCGTGAACTCCCGCCTCTCGGTGAAGCCCGTCCTGAAGTCGCCCGGCTCGAGCAGCGTGACGCGAACTCCGAAGGGCTTCAGCTCCATGCGCAGCGCGTCGGTCAGCGACTCGAGCGCGAACTTGGAGGCCGAGTAGAAGCCCTGGAAGGGAATCGTGACCAGGCCTCCGATCGAGCTGACGTTCACGATGAGCCCCGTCCCCCGCCGCCGTAGCGTCGGCAGCACGGCGCGACAGACCCGCAGGACGCCGAAGAAGTTGGTCTCGAAGAGCTCGCGAGCCTCCTCCGGTGTCGTGTCCTCGACGGCCCCGGCCAGGCCGACGCCCGCGTTGTTGACGACGACGTCGAGCCGGCCCTCCCGCTCGACGACGAAATCGACGGCGGTGCAGACGGACGCGTCGTCGCGCACGTCCATCGGGATCATCGCGGGAAACGACCCGCCCGCCCCCGGCGCGGGAAACGCGGCGCGGCGGCTCGTTCCGTAGACGCGGTAGCCGAGCCGACCGAGGTGCTCGGCGCAGGCCTTGCCGAAGCCGGATGAGGCGCCGGTGATCAGGACGACCTCTGAAGCCACGCTCGCACCTCCCGCGGTGGTTCCAAACCCCGAGGGCAGCATAACCGCGATCCGGGCCGGGGTCGGGACCCGGGGCCCGGAGCCGCGGCTCGCCGCGGGGACCCCGGCCGGGATCCGCCCCCACGCCGGTCGATGACATCCGGCTCCGGAAGAGACAAGATGTGCACGGTGCTCGGCGGCCCGAACCGGGCGCCGTCGGGGACGTCCGGTACGCCGCGGGGGCCTGCGAGGTGCCCCGATCGAGCCGATCGTGCCGGGGCCGGATCGGATCGGATCGCCCCCTCGGACGAACGCAGGAGACCGGACATGACGGCGAGTGCGACGACGGCGAACGAGAAGCTGGAGGCGAGCTGGCGGGCTGCGCTCACGCGTGAGGAGATCGACGGCCTGCTCGAGTTGGACGACCCGCACTCGTGGCTCTCGATCGGGTTCAACTGGGCGGTGGTGTTCGCGTCGTTCGCGTGGGTGGCCGTCTGGCCCAACGTCGTCTCGATCCTCGTCGCCCTCGTCCTGATCGGCGGGCGCCAGCTGGGTTGCGCCGTCCTCATGCACGAGGCCTCTCACCGCACGCTTCTTCGCGATCGCCGGCTCAACGACTGGGTCGGGAACTGGCTGTGCGCCTATCCGATCTGGAGCGACCTCCACCCTTATCGCCCCTACCACCTGAAGCACCACGCCAGGACGGGGAGCGCGGAGGATCCGGACATCGCACTGGTGCGGCCGTTTCCGATCACCGGGGCGAGCTTCCGGCGCAAGGCGTGGCGCGATCTCTCGGGACAGACCGGTCTCAAGTTCGCGCGAGGGGCCTGGAGCCGGACCTTCGCGCGCTACCGCGACGACCCGGTCGCCCGGCGCGCCGCCCAGGGGGTCGTGATCACCAACCTCGCGCTGCTGGGCCTCCTCGGCGCCTTCGGCCGGCCGGAGCTCTACCTCCTGTGGGTCGTGGCCTGGTTGACGACCCACACTTTCGTGACGCGCGTCCGCTCGATCGCCGAGCACGCGCTCACGCCCGATCCCGAGGATCCGGTCGGGAACACGCGGACCACGCTCGCGCGCTGGTGGGAGCGGCTCTTCTTCGCGCCCAACCGCGTGAACTACCACCTCGAGCACCACCTGCTGATGACGGTGCCGCACTACCACCTGCCGCGGATGCACCGCCTGCTGCGAGAGCGCGGCGTGCTCGAGCGGGCCTGTCTGGAGCGCGGCTACTGGCGGATCCTGAAGCGCGCGGCGTCGAAGCCCGAGGGCGGTGGCCCGCGGGACGAGGAGGAAGGGGGCGACCTCTTCCACGTCAACGGGCTCTGATCGGATCGAGGAGGCTGTGAGCCGTCGACTCGCCACCCTGCTCAGCCCCGGATGGCTCCTGAGAGCGGCGGCCGCTCGTCGCATCCGGGTGTTCAGCCTGGCCGTGATCGCGACGCTCGCCTTCCTGATCTTCCCGGCCTGGAACACCTGGAATCTCTACCGAGCCTCCGCGAGGGTCTCCGGCCAGGAGCTGCGGCTCCAGCACTTGATCGGGGTCGTCGTCCACCTCGACGAAGTCCTGACCATGTCGGCCCGCATGGCCGCCGTCACGGGCGACCCGAGATGGGAGGAACGCTACCGGCGCCACAAGCCCGAGCTGGACGCCGCCATCGAGGAGACGATTCGGCTCTCCGCCGGGGCCTACGCGGCCGCCGCCGGACAGACGGACGCCGCCAACCGCAACCGGGTCGCCATCGAGAGCCGGGCCTTCGCCCTCACGCGCGAAGGGCGTCGCGCGGAGGCCCAGGATCTGCTTCTCGGCGCAGCGTACGAATACAACAAGCGCGCCTATGCCGATGGCATGGCGGCGCTCACGGCTGCGCTCAACGATCGGATCCGGAGGGACGTCGCGCGGTCCGAACGCTGGTTCATCGGAGCCGGCGCGCTCACGATCATCAGCGCCGCGGCGCTCGTGCTGGCCTGGGTCGGCGTCGTCGGTCTGATCTGGCGGCATCTGGTTGCGCGCGAGAAGGCGGAGAAGGATCGCCGCTACCTCGAGGCGCAGCTCGAGCACGTGCAGAAGCTGGAGAGCCTCGGGGTGATGGCCGGCGGCATCGCCCACGACTTCAACAACCTGCTGACGCCGATTCTCGGGCACATCGGCCTTGCGCTGAGCGATTTGCCGCCCGATTCGCCGACGGTCGCCAGGCTCGAGCGGACCCGGGAGGCGGGGCGGCGTCTCTCCGAACTCACCAGGCAGCTGATGGCCTACTCCGGGAGTGTGGCTCTCGATCCACAGCCGCTCGACGTCACGCAGCTCGTCGGGGAAATGACCGACCTGTTGAAGTTGTCGGTCTCGAAGAAGGCCACCCTCCGCTTCGACCTCGACGAAGGTCTGCCCGCCGTCGAAGGGGACTCCTCCCAGATCACGCAGGTGGCGATGAATCTCGTCACGAACGCGTCGGAAGCCCTCGGACAGGAGAGCGGCACGATCGGCGTGCGTACCGGGCTCGTTCGGGTGGAGCGCAGCGACCCAGCCTGGGCCTACGTCCACGAGGGTCTGCCGGAGGGCCCCTACGTCTGTTTCGAGGTCTCGGACTCGGGCTGCGGAATGGACGCGGCCACCCGTCGGCAGATCTTCGATCCCTTCTTCACCACCAAGTTCACGGGACGCGGCCTCGGTCTCGCGGTGGTCATCGGCATCGTTCGCGGGCACCGCGGCGCGATCCGCATCGAAAGCGAGCCCGGTCGGGGCAGCACCTTCCAGATCCTTTTCCCCTGCACCGATCGTGCGGCGGAACCCGTTGTCCCGAAGCGGATTCCCGACGAGCGATGGCACCGCACCGGTACGGTGCTCGTCGTCGACGACGAACCCGACGTGCTGGAGCTCACCGAGGAGATGCTGCGCCGCACCGGCTTCGCCGTTCTCGGCGCTCAGGAAGGGCGCGAAGGGGTGGAGATCTTTCGCAAACACGCGCGCGAGATCGAGGTCGTGCTTCTGGATCTGACGATGCCGGGCATCAGCGGGGAAGAGGTGCTGCGCGAGATCCACCGTATCCAGCCCGATCTGCCGTTCGTGCTCATGAGCGGGTACAGCGAGGAGTTCGCGGTCTCCCGCTTCGAGGGGCGGATTGCGTGCTTTCTCCACAAGCCCTTCACCCAGGAGCAGCTCGCCGACGCGCTGCGTGCGGCGCTGCGAGAACCCGGTTGACAGGACCGCCTCCGATCCGGACCGCGACGCCTCCGGGCGGACGGCCGCCGATGAGCGATTCCCCGCGACGGCGAGTCGGTCCGGACCCGATGGCTCTCGATCGTCGGGCCTTCGTGAAGCTGGCCGCATGCGCTCCCGCGCTGGCGCTGCCCGGGTGCACGGATCCGGAGCGATACACCGACGAGGATGCGGCGCGGCTCGAGGCGCAGCGGCGCCTCGAGCGCGAGCGATCCGGCCGGGGTCCCTACGGCCCGCGTCGCTACCGCGGCTACCGGGGGCTGGCGGAGCTTCCCTGGTTCGAGCTCGACGCGCAGGGCCGGCTGCGCTGCGTCGCGGAGGGCCTGCCGCCGGCGCTGGACGTCCACGCGCACCTGGGCATGTCGCTGCTGCTGGCTCCCGAGATCGACCTGCAGGCGAGCACGCCCCGCGTGCATCACATCCTCGACTGCGACGCCGAAGATCCCGGCTGCCCGCTCGATCTCGACGTCTACATCAACGCGAACTTCCGGCCCGAGGATCTGCGCGCGCTGCGCCGCGGCGCCATCAGCCAGATGCTGTGGGGCAGCGCCGCGGCGGCGACCCACACGATCCCGAACCTGCTGGAGGAGATGCGGGCCACGCGCGTGGAGCGGGCGCTCGTCCTTCCCATCGCCTTCGGCCTGCCCTTCGGCGACGATCTCAGCGAGCGCTGGCTTCGAGCGATCTCCGAGGCGGGAGCGGGCGGACGACTCCTCCCGGGCGCCTCCGTTCATCCCCGGGATCCCGAGGCCGTCGTCCGTCTGCGCAGCTACGCGGCGCGGGGCGCCCGCGCCGTGAAGCTCCACCCCGCCATGCAGCGTTTCTTTCCGGACGCGCCCGAGGCGGAGCCGATCTACGAGGCGTGCGCGGAGCTCGGGCTCCCGGTGGTCTTCCACGGGGGGCGGGCCGGAATCGAGCCGACCTACACGCATCAGTTCACGCTGATGCGCCACTACGAGGGAGCGCTGCGCAACTTCCCCGAGGTGCAGTTCGTGATCGGGCACGCTGGCGCCCGGGACGTCGCGGACGCGATTCCGCTGGCGCAGCGCTACCCCAACGCCTGGCTGGGCATCCACGGGCAGGGCGTGACCACGCTCGACGAGATGATCCGGCGGCTGGGCGCGGGTCGGCTGCTCTTCGGCAGCGACTGGCCCTTCTACCACCTGGCGGCGACCCTGGCGAAGGTCCTGATCGTGACCGAAGGGCGCCCCGATGCTCGCTACGCGATCCTGCGCGGCAACGCCGATCGCCTGCTCGGGGTTGGCTAGATCGTATTCGGCGAGCACGTCATCCCCCGCTTCATCGACGACCGGGCGGGGGCCCTGACCCGAAGCGGCCGGCGGAGCATCCCGGGGCGCTGCCGGGGCGCCCCGGCGGGGCCGGGGCCCGGCGCAGGCCGGGCGAATAGAGACCGACTCCGCTGCGTCCAAGCCGGCGGGAGACGCGAGCCCGAATGCGTGGCAGATCGATGAGCATCTGTGCCAATCTCTGCGCGGCGCAAATCGGGATGGGGTTCGGAGCGCCGACTCGGCATCGGCTGGCACGACAGTGGCTACCGGACCCGTGACTCGAGGATGGCGCCGATGGGAGTCTGGCGGCCGCTCTCGGGACGCCGCAGACATCGCGGTAACGGACGGCCGCGAACAGCCTCGTCGTGAGGCGTCTTCGTCAGAAGGACAAGGAGAGGTAAATGCGTAGGGCATTGATCGGGATCGTGGCCGCGATGGGCATCGGGCTGATCGCGGGCGGGGCCAGCGCCGCGGAGGGCGATCACACGTACGTCGGGGTGAAGAAGTGCCGGACCTGCCACAAGAAGGAGCTGATCGGGAACCAATATGGCGCGTGGAAGGAGGCCAAGCATTCGAAGGCGTTCGAGACGCTCAAGGGCGACGAGGCGGTCAAGATTGCCAAGGAGAAGGGACTCTCCAAGCCGCCGCACGAGGCCGAGGAGTGCCTGAAGTGCCACGTCACCGCCTACGGCAAGCCCGCGTCGGCCTTCGCCAAGGCGCCGCTCAAGGCAGCGGACGGCGTGCAGTGCGAGTCCTGCCACGGGCCGGGGAACGATTACAAGAAGAAGAAGACCATGTCGGACCGCGAGAAGTCGATGGCGGCCGGAATGTGGGAGCCCGGCAAGGACGAGAAGATCTGCACCGGCTGCCACAACGACGAGAGCCCCAGCTGGGATCCCGCCGAAGGCTTCGATTACGAGGCCGCCAAGGAGGAGATCGCTCACGCGATCCCCGAGGACGTCAAGGGCAAGTACATCGAGATCGAGAAGAAGCTCAAGGCGGAGAAGAAGGCGAGCGGCGGGGCCGACGACGAGGAAGACGAGGAAGACGAGGATTAGGCGCCGCCCGCAGCGCCCACGATCCGCCGCCCGGTTCCGGCGGCGGATGGAATCGTTGGAAGATCGCGGCAGGCGAGGCGTCCGACTACCGGCGCCTCGTCTGCGCCCGCGGGCCGCTATTCGTAGACGTCTGAGCCTCCGGTGTGGCACTCGGAGCAGAGCGAGAACTCCTCGATGGTCTCGAAGTCCTCGGGGTGGACGAAGGCCAGGCCTTCCTCGAGGTTGACGTTGACCTGATCGATCTGGTCCCCCTGGGCGAGGATCAGGTGGCACTTGTTGCAGGTGGTGAAGATCGTGTGCCCGGTCTCTTCGGCCTGCATGTCTTCGTTGTGGCACCGGAAACACCCCGGCGAGTCCAGGTGGCCGATGTTGTCTGGATAGGCCGACCAGTCGGCCTGCATCTCCGGGAAGATCGATTGCTGATAGATCTCCTGGATCTTCCGGATGGCCGAGGTGAGCTCGGCGCTCCGCTTGCCGATGAACTCCGGGTACTCTTCCTGGTAGTACTGCCGTACCGCGTTCGCGATCCCCACGACTGCTGCGTCGACCCCGCCGTAGGCAGTGGACAGCGCCTTGACGGCCTGCACCTTGATGTAGGGAATGTCCCGCGAGATCTGACCTTCTTCGATCGCGCGATCGACGGAGAGCACCGGCGTGGGATACTGGTGCGCCGGACGGTTGTGGCAGTCCATGCAGTCCATGGTGCGCCGCTCCCGGGTCGCCAGCTCGTCGTCGCTCAGGTCGAACTCCTGGTTCCGGTACTCGGTGACGCCCCCGTCTCCGCGCTCGACGCGAACCCAGGCGATTTCCTGCCGGCTCTCGTCGACGGGGATGTACTCCACCTTGTTGGCGATGAGCATGTGGTAGTGGATCCCCGAGCCCTTGAGGAAGGTCGTCTGCTCGCCTCCGATCTTGATCAGCATCCGCATGTGATGGACCGAGTTCTCCTCGTTCGAGAGGGAGTAGGCGCGGACGAGCTCCTTGAAGCCGGTGAACTTGCGCCGCCAGTGGCACTCCTCGCAGGTCTCCCGCGCGGGGCGCAGGTCGTGAATCGGGGTGGGAATCGGGCGGGAGAAGCTGTTCACGGCGACGGCCCAGACCTGGCGCAGGCCCGATAGCTTGGATTTGACGAACCAGTCCGCGCCCGCGCCGATGTGGCACTCGGCGCAGCGAACGCGCGCGTGGGGCGAGGCGTTGTACCGGACCCACTCGGGATTCATGACCTCGTGGCAGAGCTGGCCGCAGAAGGCGACCGACTCCGTCGCCTGAAACGACTTGTAGGAACCGATCCCCGTCAGCAGGACGACGAGCGAGCCCACCACGAGGAAGCTCAAGGCCACGTAGCGGTGGTCCGCCAGGTTCAGGTCGAACCGGTACTCGGAGAGCGCTCCGGGGTGCATGCCCGTCTTACGGGCTCTCCGCGTCCGGATCATGCCGATCGGAACGAGCACGAACCCCGCGACGATCAGAACCGTGAACAGGAGGTAGAGCACGCCCAGATAGGGCGTGGTCTGACCGCTCACCAGCTCGAAGGCGAACAGGAAGCCGCCGGAGAGGAATCCGACGAAGAGCAGTCCGATTCCGGCGAAGGATAACCAGTTCCGCCAGTAGCCGACTCCACCGCGGTCTTGCGAGTTCTCCAAGCTGCGCTCTCCTTTGAAGCGATCAGGAAGCGATCGATCGCGTGCTTCCGCGCGCGCGGAAGGCCCCAGCCCGTCCAAGCCGAGCTACATCGGGACGATAACGTAGGGAACGGCCAGAACGATCCCCAACCCGGGGGCAGACCGCCTCGGCTCAGCTCCCGGACCCGCTCAGCGCGTGCTTGAAGCGCTGGAGACGGGGATCGGCCTCGTCGAGGATGCGGCTCAGCCAGTCGAGGGTGTAGGCGCTGTCGAAGTCGCGGCCCTGGGCGTACAGAACCTCGCCGATGTCCGTCCAATCCTTGGGGCGATCGAACAGCACCTTGAAGATCACGAGGTCCTCGGCGCTCAGGATCGAAAGCGTGTCTCCGTCGCCGAAGGGGACGCCGCGGCAACGCTCCATGCAGCGGTCGTGAAGGGGGTCGTACGAGAAGAAGAGGTCCACCGGCGTGTGCTCCCAGATCACGCGGACCTGGCCGTCGCGCTCGATCTTCGCGCGGTTGCGCCGGTCGCCGGTGCGGACCCCGAGCGCGGCCATCACGCGCAGTGCGCGCTCCGCCTCCTGCGATGGCAGGAAGATGTTGAGGTCGATGTCGACGGTGCCTCGGGGCGTGGCGTAGTAGGCGAGGGCGAGGGCCCCACCGAAGGCGTGCGGGATCTCGTGTTCGCTGAGGGCGCGCTCGAGCGCGACGATCTTCTCATCGAGAAGCCCCGCGTCCATCCTTCAGGCGGCCTCCCGGGCCGTGCTCCGGAAGCGCGGGAAGCGCTTGCGCGTGCGCGTCCGCACGCGGCCCCGCGCGCGGACGATCCGGTCCGCCACGCGCAGCAGGCCGCGCAGCGCTTCGCCCCGGCGCGCGTCGCTCTGGCCGATCCACTCGGCCACCTCCCCGAGCGGGGCGGGCACCGGTGCAGCCGGCACCGCGGCGAGCGCCTCCTTGAGAAGCGTCACCAGCACGGGGTCGATCGGCTCTCCCCGCCGGAGTCGGCCGAGCAGCTCCCGGGCCCCCCGGCTCTGGGGTCGATCGGTGACGGGCACGCCCCGAGCAGCGGCGCGTGCGATCAGCACCGCGGCGTCGAAGGGCCGCTCGGCCCGGCGCGCGGCGCGCTGGAGCAGCTCCGGGGAGAGCGACCCGCGAAAGCTCGCCAGCGTGCGCGAGCGGGGCCCCCCGGCGGTGGAGACCGCCTCGCGGATCTCGACCCGGCCGTCCCTTCGCCGCACCAGATAGGCCATGCCCGTGTCCCCCGCGCCCAGCGCCTCGGTCCCCGCCTCCGGGACCGGGACGTCGGCGTCCCGGTCCCGGAAAAGTGGCTAGCTGCCACTAATCTTAGTGGTTTTCAACCACTAATGCCAGGCGCCAGGCGCCGGCGCCGGGCCGTGGGCGCGGCGCTTGCCAAGCGTTGGAGCGATGAGCCACGATGCGCAGATTCGCCAGCCGAGACCGGGAGGTTCGACCATGCAGACCGTGAGCGGTGGAGATCAGGTGGCCCGCATGCTGGCTGCCGAGGGCGTGGCAGTCGTCTTCGGGATCATCGACGGCTCGTACTTCGGTCTCTACTCGAGCTTCGGGAAACACGGGATCCGGCTCGTCTCACCCCGCCACGAGAGCACGGCGGCGCACATGGCGGGCGCCTACGCGCGCCTCACGGGCAAGCTCGGCGTCTGTATCGCGAGCAACGGCCCCGGAGCCGCCAACGTGCTGCCGGGAATCGCCGTCGAGAACGGCGAGGGCAATCGGGTGCTCGTGATCAGCAGCTGGCGGCGGACCGGCATCGTCGGGCCCGACCGCGGCGGCGCCTACCAGTACTTCGACCAGGTGGCCGTCACGAGGCCGATGACGAAGTGGACCGGTGCCGCCCGCTCGTTCGATCGGCTTCCCGAGGTGATGCACCGGGCTTTCCGGGTCTCTTACCAGGGCCGGCCGGGAGTCGTGCACGTGACCGTTCCCGAAGACCTCCTGAACGGTTCCTTCGCGTCCGCGCCGAGCGTCGTCGAGCCCGCGCGCTACCGGCGGACCGAGCCGCTGGCGCCCGCGGCGAAGCTGGTGCGTCGGTCCGCCGAGCTGCTCGCCGGAGCCGCCCTGCCTCTCATCCAGGTGGGCAGTGGCGTGGTGCACGCCGGCGCCGGGAACCTCGTCGAGGAGCTCGCGCGGACGCTGCGCGCTCCGATCACCAGCAGCTGGGGAGGGCGCAGCGCCGTCGACGAGCGCCTGAAGAACGCGATTCCGCTGCTGCCGCCGCTGGTGAACGAGGTGCGCAAGGAAGCGGACGTGGTTCTGGCGTTGGGGACGCGCTTCGGCGAGACGGACTGGTGGGGCAAGGTCCCCTACTGGGGCCGGCCCGACGAGCAGCGCGTCATCCAGGTGGACGTCGATGAGGAGATCCTCGGCGTGAACAAGCCGGTGGACGTCGCCGTGCTCGCGGACGTCGGGATCTTCCTCGAGGCCCTGCTGGCCGAGCTCAAACAGCACGATGTGACGAAGCGGCTCGCCGACCGGGAAGCGAAGCTCGACGCGTGGGCGGCGACGAAGAAGGGGGTACGCGACTTCCTGCTCGCCATCCCGACCGCGGAGGACCGCGAGGCGATTCACTCGGCCCAGGTGCCCCTCATCTGCCGGGAGTTCTTCCCGGACGACGCCGTGCTCGTGATCGACGGCGGCAACACCGCCGTCTGGACCAACCTGTTCCACGAGAACCGCGTGCCCGGATCCCTCTTGAGCACCTTCAAGTTCGGGATGCTCGGCGCCGGGGTGGGTCAGGCGCTGGGCGCCAAGGTCGCCTGCCCGGAACGGCCCGTCTACTGCATCCTCGGCGACGGCGCGATGGGCATGCACCCGCAGGAGATCGAGACGGCGATCCGGAACGAGCTCCCGGTCGTCTACCTGGTTCTCTGCGACCGGCAGTGGGGCATGGTCAAGCTCAGCCAGGGCATGGCCCTCGATCCCGCCCAGATGCTGGAGAAGAAGGTCCTGCCGCCGGAGCAGACCATCAACACCGACTTCGAGGAGATCCGCTTCGATCGGCTCGCCGAGAGCATGGGTGCACATGGGGAGCGCGTCTCCCAGGCGTCCGAGCTCGGGCCCGCGCTCGAACGCTGCCAGGCGAGCGGGCGCTGTGCGGTCGTCCACGTGGACGTGGATCGGGTTGCGCACCTGTGGCCGCCGGGCCTCGACGTGTTCAAGGCCATGCACCTGGAGCCGGAGGAATGAGCCCTCACACCGGGGCGTTCGCGGGCCGGTGACGGAGGGGCGCGACGTGGGCGAGCCGACGCCGTCGCACCGCGTCCTGATCACCGGGGCCTCGGGTCTCGTCGGCAGCCGGGTGGTGGAGCGCCTCGCCGCCGATCGCAGCGGCATCGACGCCGTGGTCGCGATGGACCTGCGCGAGGTTGCCGAGCCCCGCAGGCGACCCGGGGTCGAGTACTGCACCGGCGACATCCGGGACCCCGACCTCGCGGAGCTCCTGCGGCGCCACGGCATCGACACCGTCGTACACCTCGCGGCCATCGTGACGCCCCCCAAGCAGAGCTCCCGGGAGCTCGAGTACTCCATCGACGTGCTGGGTACGGGCAACGTCGTGGAGGCCTGCCTGCGAGCCGGGGTTCGCCGCTTCATCTACACGAGCAGCGGGGCGGCGTACGGCTACCACGCCGACAACCCCCGGCTCCTGCGCGAGACGGACCCGCTGCGGGGGAACGAGGAGTTCGCCTACGCCCACCACAAGCGCCTGGTGGAGGAGATGCTGGCGGGCCACCGGCGCGATCACCCGGAGCTGGAGCAGCTGATCTTCCGCCCCGGGACGATCCTGGGGGAGACCGTCGCCAACCCCATCACGGCCATGTTCGAGAGGCGCGTCGTGATGGGAGTCCGCGGCTCCGACGCGCCCTTCGTGCTGATCTGGGACGAGGACGTGGCCGCCTGCATCGTCCAGGGCATCCGCGAGGGCGCTGCGGGGATCTACAACCTGACCGGCGACGGCGCCGTCACCCTGCCGCAGATCGCACGCCGACTGGGCAAGCCCTACGTGGCGCTGCCCGCCTTCCTGCTCCAGGGCTCCCTGTGGGTTCTCCAGGCGCTCCGACTGTCGTCCCGGGGGCCCGAGCAGGTGAAGTTCCTCCGCTACCGACCGGTGCTGAGCAACGAGCGCCTGAAGTCCGAATTCGGCTTCACGCCGTCCGCCACCAGCGAGGAGTGCTTCGAGCGCTATCGCCGGGTTCGCTTCGGCGACGAGGCCCGAAGCTGGGCCTCCGATCGGAGCGTGGTCATCACGGGAGCCGCGTCCGGAATCGGCGCCGCGCTGGCGCGGCGCTTCGCGCGGGCCGGCAGCCGGCTCGGGCTGCTGGATCTCGACGGCGCGGGTGTCGAGGCGCTCGCCAAGGAACTCGAAGGGCAGGGCGCCGATGCGCTGCCCCTGCGCTGCGACGTGACGGCCTTCGAAGAGTGCCGTGCGGCGATGGGCGCGATCGAGGCGGCGTTCGGAGGCATCGACGTCCTCGTGAACAATGCGGGGATCACCCAGCTGGGTCGCTTCGTGGACACCGACGTCGAAGTCATCCGCCGGGTGATGGAGGTGAACTTCTTCGGCTCGGTGTCGTGCACGAAGGCGGCGCTGCCCTCGCTGCTGGAGCGGCGGGGGCGGATCGTCGTCCTCTCCAGCGTGGCCGGGTTTTCGCCGCTCGCGACGCGCAGCGGCTACTCGGCGAGCAAGCACGCCCTGCACGGCTTCTTCGAGTCCATCCGGGCGGAGCACCTCCGGGATGGGCTGCGCGTGACGATGGTGTGCCCGTCCTTCGTCGACACCGGCATCGGGGACCGCGCCCTGGGACCCGACGGAGGTCCGGCGCCCCGCGAGGCGCGGACCGGCGTGCGAGGCGCCATCCCGCCCGAACAGATCGCCGACGCCATCTTCGACGCGGCCGGCAGGGGCCGCCGCCTGCTGGCCGTGCCGATGTCGGCGCGCGCCTACTACTGGATCTCGCGGCTCGCGCCGGCCCTCTACGAGCGGTTGATGGCGCGGCGCACGCGCGCTTGAGACGGGTCACTCGATTCGGCGGCGGACCGTCGTGAGTGCGATGCGGCCGGGCGCGGAAGAGGTGCTCCCGGTCCACGTCAAGGCCGGGTTCGCCCTGGGCGACCACACGGTCAACATCCAGCTCGCGACCGTGTCGCTCTTCTTCCTGTTCTTCCTGACCAACATCGCTGGATTGCCGCCGTCCCAGGCCGGTCTGGTGCTGCTCGCGGGGCGGGCCTTCGACGCCTTCACCGACCCGATCATGGGTCGCATCTCCGACCGCACGCGCTGGAGGCTGGGCCGGCGCCGCCCCTACTTCCTGATCGGGGCCGTTCCCTTCGGCGTCACCTTCGCCCTGCTGTGGTCCGACAGCGGGGTCCAGGGCGAGGCTGCGATCTTCCTGTTCTACACCGCGGTCTACGTGCTCAACACGCTGTGCTCGACGGTGCTCGCGGTGCCGTACATGGCGCTCCTGCCGGAGCTCGCCCTGGGCTATCACGAGCGGACCTCCATGAACACCTTCCGGTCCGTGGGCGTGGTGCTGGCCATCCTCGCCGCGGCGGTCGGGATGCCCAGGCTGGTCGACGCCTTCGGGGGCGGGGCCCCGGGTTACGCGGGCGCGGGATGGGTCTTCGGGATCTGGGTGGCGCTTCCCTGGCTCGCGGTGTACGCGGTGACCTGGGAGCGCCGCGAGTTCCAGAAGTCGAGCGGCATCGGCTTCGCCGCGGGCGCCCGGAGGCTGGTGCAGCACCGCAGCTACCGGATCCTCTCGGCGCTGTTCCTGTCGTCGCGCATCTCCGTGGACGTCAGCGGAGCCATGCTCATTTTCTACTTCACCTACTGGGTGGGCCGGCCCGAGGACTTTCCCATCGCGCTGGCGCTGCTCCTCGCGGGCGTGCTCGTCTCGCTTCCGTTCTGGCTGCGGCTGGCTCGACGCGCCGACAAGCGCGTCATCTTCATCGCGGGGGCGTTGACCTGGAGCGCGATGCTGGTCGGAATCCTGCTGGTCCAGCCGGACCAGCCGCGCTGGGTCGTCTTCGCCTTCTGCGGGCTGTCGGGAGTCGGCTACGGCGTGGCCGACCTCATGCCGTGGTCGATGCTGGGAGACGTGATCGACGAGGACGAGCTCGCTACCGGCGAGCGCCGCGACGGCATGTACGCCGGCTTCTTCACTTTTCTGCGCAAGCTCGGCGGCGCCATGGGCGTGGCCCTCGCCGGGTTCGGGCTCGAGCTGTCGGGCTTCGAGCGGGGCGTCGACGCGCAGGGCGAGACGGCCATCCTCGCGGTGCGGCTCCTCACCTCGCTGGGCCCGATCCTCTTCCTGCTCCTCGCGGCCTGGATCGCCCTGCGCTTCCCGCTGACGCGGCGGCGCCACGCCGAGATCGTGAACCAGTTGGCGGTGCGGCGCGTCGCTTCGGAGAGCTGAGCGCGCTGCGCGAAGGAACGCCGGGAACGAGCCCGATCAGTAGCGCTCCGCCTTCGAGATGATCTCGTTCATGATCTCACGCGTACCGCCCCCGATCGGGTAGAGGCGGGCGTCGCGATACAGGCGCTCCACGACGGTCTCGCGCATGTAGCCGGTGCCCCCGTGGATCTGGACGGCCCGGTCGCAGACCCAGCAGCACATGTCCGTGGCGGTGTTCTTGGCCATGGCCGCCGGTGCGACGGCGGGATCTCCGGCGAGGTGGCGGGTGACGCACTCCCCCGTCAGCGCCCGGGCGGCCGCGATGCGCGTCGCCATCTCCGCCAGCTTGTGCCGCGTGACCTGGAAGCCCGTGAGCGACTTGCCGAAGGCGCGGCGCTCCCGCGCGTAGGCCACGCTCTCGCGGTAGGCCAGCTCGGCGATGGCGACGCACTGGGCGGCGAGCATCAAGCGCTCGGCCACGAAGTTGACCATGATGGCGCGAAATCCCTGGTTCTCCTCCCCGATCCGGTTGGCCACCGGCACGCGGCAGTCGTCGAAGGCCAGCTCGGCGGTGTCGCTCGCCCACCAGCCGGTCTTGCGCAGCTTCTTCGAGACGCTGAAGCCCGGCGTGCCCCGCTCGATCACCA
This sequence comes from Myxococcales bacterium, assembly GCA_029863845.1. Lineage (GTDB taxonomy): Bacteria > Myxococcota_A > UBA9160 > UBA9160 > SMWR01 > JACZXC01. The sequence goes on along the minus strand of JAOTUO010000018.1, from coordinate 1,339 downwards.
GCAGTGAGATGCCCCCGTGGCCCTCGCCCCCGGTGCGCACGGCCGTGGTGACGAAGTCCGCGCGGCAGCCCGAGGTGATGAAGGTCTTGCTGCCGTTGACGACGTAGTGATCCCCGTCCCGCGCGGCGCGCGTGCTGATCCCGGCGACGTCGCTGCCGGCGCCTGGCTCGGTGATGCCCAGGGCCGCGATCCGCTCGCCGGCGAGCACGGGCACCACGAAGCGCCGCTTCTGCTCATCGGTACCGAGCCGGACGATGGGCGGTAGCGCGATCGCGTGGCTCCCGAGGCCGATGCAGGTGCCCACCGACTTCCCGGCCAGCACCATCTCCTCGTCGGCCACGAAGGCGTGGCCGATGTCGCCGCCGGAGCCGCCGAGATCCTCGGGGTAGGCGATCCCGAGCAGACCCGACTTCGCCAGGCGCGGGTAGAGCTCGCGCGGGAACTCCTCCGCCTCCTCCCACTCGTTGGCGTGGGGCGCGATCTCGTGGCTGGCGAAGCGCCGCGCCTGCTCCCGCAGGGCGCGGTGCTCGTCGGTCTCGAAGCCGTATCCCCGCATTCAGCGGCTGCGCGCGCGTGCGAAGGCGGGGCGTGAGGTGCCGGCGTCGTACCAGCGCTGGACCTTCGCGAAGCTCGAGAAGTCGAAGCCGACGAACTGCGCCATCGACAGGACCGAGGCGACGTTCAGGTCCGCGATCGTGAAGGCGTCGCCGAGCAGGAACGGGCGCTCGGCGAGCGCGTCGTCCAGGACGCGCAGGGGCTTCTGGATCGCGGCCTCGGCGGCCTTCACCGTGTCGGCGTCGCGCTGCGCCTCGGGCAGCATGACCTTGTGTCGCACCATGTCCATCAGCGGGGGCTCGATCTCGCTCATGCCCCAGAAGCTCCACTGCACGGCGCGCGCTTCGTCGTCGGGCGACTTGGGCTGGAGACCCCCGTCGTACTTCCGCGCCAGGTACAGGTTGATCGCCATCGACTCGAAGAGCGTGACGTCGCCGTCGACGAGGGTGGGGATCCGCCCGTTCGGGTTGATCTCCAGGTACTCGGACTGCTTCGAATCCTCCAGGAAGTTCGTGGGCACCAGCTCGTACTCGACGCCCACCTCCTCGATCGCCCAGATCGAGCGAAGCGCGCGCGACATCGGGACGCCGTACAGCTGGATCACGGTGATCTCCTTTCTCGTGAGGCCCCCCAGTCTACGGTAACGGCGCTGCGGGGCGCGGCAGCGCCGGTCACCACTCGCCGACGTTCTCCATCGACGCCCAGGGCTCCTCGGGCGGCAGGGGCTGGCCCATCTGGAGCAGCTCGATCGAGATGCCGTCGGGCGAGCGGACGAAGGCCATGT
>JAOTUO010000250.1 GCA_029863845.1 Myxococcales bacterium | reverse complement strand
AGCGCGTGATCCGCAACCTGCGCGAGGAAGGGGCTCGGCCGCCCCAACCGCCCGCACCGGCGCCCTCGACCCCGAGCGAGCGCCTGGAGAACGCCATCCTGCAGGAGGAGGCGCACCCGGAGGCGGGCGCGATCGTGGCCGCGGCCCGCCAGGCCGAGTCGCTGCTCGACGGCGCGGAGCCGAGCCTCCTCGAGGCCGAGGCCGAGACCGAGACCGGCGCGCGGATCGGGCCGGACCTCGCGGTCGTCTCGGTCGGCCGGGCGTCGGTCACCGGCCGCCGCAGCGTGCGCATCCCGATCGTCCTCGGCGACGACGAGGGGCGACGTTCGACCTTCGTCCTCAGCATCCAGCTCGATCCGCTGATCGATGAGGCGCCCGGCTGATGCGCAAGCCGATCGGCATCTTCGGCGCGACCGACGAAGCGCTCCAGCTGATCCCCCTGCTCGCAGCCAACCCTCACGTGGAGATCGCCGGCGTCTTCGATGCGAACGCGGCGGCGCTGCGAGAGAGTCTCCACCGTCTCGACCCGGAGGTGGCCGCCACGCTCGAAGCCCGGCTCACGGACGACCCGTCGGCGTTCGCCGACCCGGCGCGCCTGTACGCCGTGGTCGACGCGGAGCCGGAGCCGGGTTTCACCGCCCGCTTTCCGCAGGCGGCCGAGCGCGGCATCCAGATCGTCACACCGCTGCTCGCGCGCCTGCTCTGGGGCTACGGCGTGCCCTCGGGCGACCGCAAGGCCGAGCTTCTCCAGGCGCTGCACGAGGTGCTGGATTCCTACAGCTTCACCATCGACGCCGACGAGCTCTTCCGGCGCATGCTCGAGATCGCGATCGGCGTCACCGGAGCCGAAGGCGGCTCGGTGATGCTGCTCGACGCCGAGGCGGGCGAGCTGAGCGTGCGCGTGGCCGTGGGTGTCGAGCCGGAGCTCTGGCCGAAGATCCGCGTGCCCATCGGCGACGGGATCGCCGGCCGCGTGGCCGCCGAGGCGCGGCCCCTGCGGCTGCGCGGCAAGGCGGACCGCCAGAGCTTCCAGATCGTACGGGAGCGGCTCGACGTCGAGTCGGCGCTGTGCGTCCCCCTCGTCCACTCCGGTCGCGTTCTCGGCGTCCTGAATCTCCACCACTCGACCCGCCCCGAGGCCTTCTCGGAGGCGGACCTGGAGTTCACCGAGCAGCTCGCTCACCTGGACGCACAGATCATCGCGCGCGCCCAGGAGCACGAGTCGCTGCGAAGCCAGGCCGGCCGCTACGCGGCCGTGCGCAAGGTGCACGAAATCCTCGCAGGCAAGGCGCCGCTCGCCGAACGCCTGACGAAGTTCTGCCACTTCATCTCCGAGCGCACGGGCCGCGGCATCGCCACCATCTATCTGTACGACCCCGACGGCGACGACCTCCACCTCACGGCCACGTCGCTGGAGGGCGGCGGCTTCGGCGGCGAGTACCGCGTCGCCATCGGACAGGGGATCGACGGCACCGTGGCGAGCACGCGTCAGCCGTCGTTCCTGCGCGCCGTCAACGGAACGCTGGCCTACGCCGCCCTCCCCCTCCTCGTCGGCGACAGCCTCGCAGGTGTCCTCACGCTCCAGGCGGGAAGCGAGGCCACCCGGGGCCGGGCCATCGAGGAGAACCTGCTCGAGATCGCCGCGGCGGCGGCGGAGGAGATCGCCACCGCCACGCGGGAAGCCCACATGGCGGCGCGGGCCAACCAGGCGAATGCGATCAACGAGGCAGGCATCCGCATGATCTCCGCCACGGACCCGGCAGAGGTCCTGCGCCTGGGGACGTCGGGCGCCGCCATGGTGCTCGAGGCCGACCACGCGATCCTGCGCCTGCAGGACGCGGAGACGGGACGCTACGTGATCCGCTCCTACTTCGGTTCGGCGGACGGCCACGAACAGGAGAAGCTCTTCCGCCTGGACAAGCGCGTCTCGGTCGACGTGATCAAGCGGCGCGGCTCCCTGCTGGTGCGCGAGATCGCCCAGGACGAGACGCTTGGCGAATTCGACGGCGGCGTCTGCTCGGTGATCGCCGCGCCCCTCAAGCGCGAGGGGCGCGTGATCGGCACGATCTCGATCTACGACAAGGTCGCCACCGACCGCTTCACCACCGGGAGCTTCGGCCAGGCCGACCTGCAGCTGTTCACGAAGTTCGTATCCTACCTGGAGCGGGCGGTCGCCAACGCCCTCTTCTACGCGCACGCCCGGCAGTTCCGCAACTTCGACGAAGACACGGGCCTTCCCAACGCGAACTACATCGGCAAGCGCATCCACGAGGAGATCATCCGCGCGGGGAACAACGAGAGCGGGCTGGCCGTCGCCGTATGCCGGATCGAGAACCTCGTCGAGATCGAGCAGAGCATCAACGCGGCGCGTTCGAAGAAGGTGGCCCAGCGCACCGTCGACGCGCTGCGGGCCCACCTGCGCGATTTCGACGTCCTGGGCCGGACCGACGAGAACGAGTTCACGGTGCTCATGCCGGAGCCGGGCTTCGCCGCCGGCGAGCGGGTCTTCGCCCTCGCTCGCGCCGTCGCGGACGACGTTTCGAAGGACGATTCGCTCAACGATCCCATTCGCGTGGCCCTCGGCTTCGGCTACGCGGTCTTCCCGTCAGAGGGCACGGATCGCGAGTCCCTGATCGAACGCGCGAAGATCCCGCGCATCCAGATGGTCTGAGTCGAGCCTAGAACAGGTCCTCGAGGCGCCGGTGCGGAAGGCCCAGCGAATCCGCCACGCCCTCGCACACGATCTCGCCGCCCCAGACGTTCACGCCGAGCGCCAGTGCCGGGTCCGCTCGGACCGCCGCCTCGGCCCCGACGTTCGCAATGTGCTCCACGTAGGGAAGGGTCGTGTTCGTCAGGGCGAAGGTCGAGGTCCGCGGCACCGCACCCGGCATGTTCGCGACGCCGTAGTGGATCACGTCGTGGACGCTGTAGGTGGGGTCCGAGTGGGTCGTCGGGTGGATCGTCTCGACGCAGCCGCCCTGGTCCACCGACACGTCGCACACCACCGAGCCCGGCTGCATCTGCTCGATCATGCTCTCGGTCACCAGCGTCGGTGCGCGCCGCCCGCTCAGATAGACGGCGCCGATCAGCAGATCGCTCACGCGCACCGCCCGCTCGATGTTTGCGGGGTTCGAGTAGAGCGTGTTGAGCTCGCCGGCGAAGATGTCGTAGAGGTAGCCGAGGCGACTCAGATTCACGTCGAGAACGTAGACCTCCGCGCCCAGGGCGCGGGCGACGCGGACCGCGTTGATTCCCACCGTGCCGGCCCCGAGGATGGTGACGCAGCCCCGCATGACGCCGGGCACGCCGCCGAGCAGCAATCCCTTCCCGCCGCGATCCTTCTGCAGCAGGGCGACGCCGATCTGCACCGCCAGACGCCCGGCGACCTCGCTCATCGGCGCCAGCACCGGGAAGGATCCGTCGGGGTCCTGGATCGTCTCGTAGGCGATCGCGACGACACCGGCGTCGCGCAGCGCCGCGGTCACGGCCGGGGCCGCGGCCAGGTGCAGATAGGTGAAGAGAACCTGCCCGGATCGCAGCCAGCGGACCTCGTCGGGCTGGGGCTCCTTGACCTTGATCACGAGGTCCGCCGTCCAGACGTCCGCGACGTCCACCAGGTGCGCGCCGGCTCGGGCGAAGCTCTCGTCGCCCATGCCGCTGCCCTCGCCCGCGCCGCGCTCCACCAGCACCTCGTGGCCCGCCTCGCACAGCTGCCGGACGCCGTCGGGCACCACGCCGACACGGAACTCGTGATCCTTGCGCTCGCACGGCACCCCGATGCGCATCACGATACGTAGGCCTCGATCAGGACGTCGGCCGTCTCCGGGCGCATGATGCGGGGATCGGGCCGCACGCCCTGCTTCAGCTGTGCGCGCACCTGGGTGCCGCTCACGGTCACCGGCTTCTCGCCCCCGTGGTTGTCGGTGAGATCGACGCGGCCCAGCGACTCGTAGAAGGCGGCAAAGCCGATCTTGCAGGGCTTCAGCTGGAGCTCTCCCCGGAGCTCCCCGAAGATCTCCTGCGCGTCGAAATCCCCCCAGATCGGCGATCCGTCGTCGTAGGGCGCGTCCGCGTGCTTGCGGCCGATGACGAGGTCGCTGAAGCCGTAGTTCTGGCGGTAGACGGCGTGCATGACCGCCTCGCTGGGCCCGCCGTAGAACATCTTGATGTCCAGTCCGATCAGCTCGAACACCTCGGTGATGTCGTAGCCCACGGATTTCCAGAGCCCCTCGTCCTTGTCGCCTTCACCCAGCAGGCCCCGGTCGTGGAGGATCTTGTAGCAGCGCATCCGCGTCGCGGCGGGCACGTCGTCCCCCTTGAGCTCGCCAACCAGGGGGTTCAGGACGACGCCCGTGAAATGCCCGTCGCGGGTGAGGCGCTCCACCCCGGCTACCAGCGCGTACTCGTGGGCCCGGTGCAGCGGATTGCGCGTCTGGAAGGCCAGGGCGCGCTCCCACTTGCGGTCGCGGATGAGGACGCGCGTCTGGCGCGGTGAGAGGACGTACTCGCCATACTCGACGTGAACCGGCTGCGGCAAGGCGCGGATCGCGCCCCCGACGAGCTTCGTTCGCAAATCGCCCTGGACGTCGCGGCCGCCCGGGTGGTCGAAGCGGTCCGTGCCGTACACACTCTTCACGTACTTGACCTTGTCCCAGTCGAAAACATCGACGTCGTCGATGATGGCGACGACCGCTCCCCGTTCGTCGCGTACGGCCGCGGACGCGCCGCGCGGAATCTCGCGAGCCTCCGCGTCGCTCACCGGGAGAGAGATCGGAATCGTCCACGCGTAGAAGCGACCGTTGCGCGCGATGCGCTTCTCGTCGAGGACGCGGTGCCACTCCTCGGCGCCCATGGGCCCCGTCAGGGGCGAGAGCCCCCCGTCCGACAGCCGGTAGACCGTCGAGAGGTCTGCGCGGGTGACGCCCAGGGACGGCAGCTTCTCCGCTTCCTGCAGGAAATCGCGCCGCTTGTTCAGGGGAATCACACGATCCACCGGCTCGGCCAGACCTCCGTGCACCGGAACCAGCTCGGCGTTCACGAGCATCTCCTCCTTACCAGACTGGGTAGGCGCCGTCGCCGTCCGCGAACAGGATGCGATCGCCGGTGCCGTCGAAGCGCCGCAGGTACAGCTGCTGGCGGTGATCGACCTCGGAGACGTACACGACCAGGCGCCCGTCGGGCGAGATCGCCGGCAGCTGCTCCTCGCGCATGCCCCTTCCGATCGGCGCGCGACCCGATCCGTCGGAACGCACTCGCCAGAGCTTCCATTCTCCCCGGACCGGGGCACTGTAGGCGATCCACTCGCTGTCGGGGGAGAACGACGGCTCACGCCCCGGCGCCACGGCGCGGGGCGCCCCCTCCACCACCGGCGAGCGAACCATGAGCGTCTCGATCCCGCCCCCGCGCGGCTCGATCCAGGCGACCGCGCTGCCGTCCGGCGCACACGCCGGGCTGTAGGCCGCGGGCGCCACCGAGAGGGGCCGGCCGCCGCCGCCCCCGGGATCGGTGATCAGGATCCGGACGTTCGTCCCGCGCTGCGATCCCGCGACCGCCATGACGACGAAGCGGTCCTCCGGACCGTAGCAGGCCCGCGGGTGGGACTCGGGCCCCCGCGTGATCTGCCGCACCTCGCCGCTCGCGCGCTCGAGCTCGAAGATCTGCAGCCCGCCCGCAGCGCGCTGCGTGAAGAGCAGGCGCGAGTGATCCGGGCTCCACGCCAGCGGGATGGCGCCGCGCAGCGCCGACGCGATCGGCTGCACCTTGCCCGTGCGCGGGTCCAGCAGCGCGAGCACACCGGCATACGGATCGAGGGGGATGAGCCCGGCGGCGACGCCGAAGAAGTTCGTGACGAGCTGGGCGATGTCGTCGACCCGCGCGACGCCGAGCCCCGGCTCGGGTCGCTCGGAATCGTCGTCCAGCGACTCCGCGCGCTGGCGGGCCAGCTCCGGATCCCGGTAGTGGAGCGCGATCGACTGTTCGGGGATCTCGCCGTTGGGAACGCCGAATCCCTGACACGCGATCAGGCCGATCGCGGTGCAGCCGGCGAGCGAGCGCCTCACGAAGCGGTCCATCGGATGCGTCTTCCCGTGAAGCCCCGCCCCCGCTCGTCCCGCTCGAACACGGCGGGGGAGCGGACCTTCCCGTCGAATACCGCGATCACGATCTGAGCCGCGTCGGCGAACGGAAGCTTCTCGTCCTCGGCATACTGCTCCGCGTACTCGACGTCCATCTCCGAGAGATAGGCCTCCGTGTCGACGTGCGAGTGATAGACGGCCGTGAGCCGCTCGCCCGCCTGCTTCGCATCCCGAATCGGCTGCTCGTAGTCGTCGGGACTGATGAAGTAGGCCTCCCGGCCATTCCGGGGGTAGCGCACCGGGGC
>JAOTUO010000249.1 GCA_029863845.1 Myxococcales bacterium | reverse complement strand
TGACGAGCCCGATGAGAACGCCTGGGGCTTCCTCGACTGCACGGGAATGCTCGGCCGCGGCGTTACACCGCTCATGAAGACCTGGGCGCGATGGATGGCGGAGAACGACTTCAGGGCTACCTATCGTGATTTCCGCAAGGTGGTGCAGCTGCTCATCTGGAAGTGTCCGCCCCCGCCTCATGGCCATCTCGTGCTGAAATGTGTGATGACCACGATGAAGATCGCGGGGTTTGCTGACGTATTCCCCGAGGCGTCCTTCGTCCTCGCGCACCGCGACCCGTTCCGTGCCCTGGTCTCGAGCTGTGCGACAGGGGATGCCATCTGCCAGGCGTTTCTCGACGCACCGCCCGGCCCGTTGCACGAGGACGGATTGCGCGGGCAGGAGGCATTCAGCTCTCAGAAAATGGTGCTGCGCGCACTCGTGGAGTTTGCCGAGTCCGAGTCCGCACGGGTCGTGAACGTACGATACGCGGACTTGATGAGTGACGCGGTTGCGACGACGCGCTCCATATATGAGCGTCTGGAAATGGACGCGCCGGAAGGCTTGGAAGAGCGCATTGCGGACTATCTCCGAAAGCAACGCGGTGGAAAGCGCGCGGCGCCGCCCAGGAGCTTGGAGACATTCGGCTACCAGGCCGACGCCGTGTGGAGCGATCCGGCCGTGACCGAGTACTGCGAATCGTTCGGCGTGGAGCGGGAGCGGTCCCGTATGGTCGATACCCGTACGGAATCCTGACCCGAGGAGGAGACATCGAATGGGGGCACACCAGACCCATGGCACCCGCAGTGCGCTGCATACGGCCATTTGCGACCGTTTGGGTATTCCGTACCCCATCTTCGGCTTCTCCCACAGCATGGAAGTCACAGCCGCGATCACCAACGCAGGGGGATTCGGCGTCTACGGCGTTACGCGGGACATGCCGGACGCCATCTCGGCGCGCCTTGCGAAGATCCGTTCCATGGTGGGCGATCGGCCTTTCGGAGCCGATCTCCTGCTGCCGCTGGGTATGGCGGACAAGAACGATTGGGCGGCTGCGGAAGCCAAGATCCCCGAAGGCCACAAGGCCTTCGTGAGGCACCTCAAGCAGAAATACAAGGTGCCGGATCCCACCGGGAAGTCCTTCTTCTCCTCGGTGGTACGCTCGAACGAGCTGTTCGAAGCACAGGCAGACGCCTTGTTGAAGTCGGATGTCAACTTGTTCGCGAGTGCCATTGGCACGCCCCCGCATATCATCAAGCGGGCCAAGGAGACCGGGAAGATCACGCTCTCTCTCGTGGGCGCCCCCAAACACGTCAAATACGCAAAGGCAGCGGGCGTCGACCTGCTCGTGGCGCAGGGGTACGATGCCGGCGGTCATACCGGCCCGATCGGAACGATGTCGCTGGTGCCGCAGATCGTTGACGTGGCTGAAGAGGTCCCCGTGCTTGCTGCCGGCGGAATCGCGGACGGCCGGCAGGTGGCCGCGTCGCTTGCCCTGGGCGCCCAGGGCGTATGGCTCGGCACGGTATGGCTCACGACCGAGGAGCATCGGCTGAACAGGCATATCCTGGAGAAGCTCTTGAGAGCAGGTAGCGCAGATACGGTGCTGACCCGCAGCCACAGCGGAAAGACATGCCGGGTAGTCCGGACCGCCTGGAGCGAAGAATGGGATGCCGAGGGCGCGCCGAAACCGCTCGAGATGCCCTATCAACACGTTCTCGTCGGTGAGCTCTTGACCGGAGTGATGGAGCATGAGATCGAGCCGTTGATGTATGAGGGAGCGGGGCAGAGCGTGGCGTGGTGCAAGGAAGTGTCGACGGTCGGGCAGGTCATTGAGCGCCTCGTGGCAGAGGCCCAGGAGGCGCTGGCAGCGCTGCGGTAGTAACAGGACTTCCCCCAGTCCTGTGGACACTCAGAGTCGGGAAATGGAGTTGACCCGCTTTCGTGGGCACCTCACTACTTGGGAGGGCGCAGTCGGGCGCCGGGCGTGTGGGGTCGCTTTGGGGGCAATCGCGCGCCATTGCCCGCAATCCCGGAGACCCCACACCGGGTGTGGGATCTCCGATAAACCCCACATGGGGGGTCGGGGGCGTCGCCGTCTCATCCCTGTCCTGTTTCTCCCGCTGTGGGCACGTCACGGATCCACTATCGGATGATCTACCGTGCGCCGAGTCACACACCGCGGGGCAGGACGGTAGACGTCAACCCGACAGCGCCGCGCTGAGCAACCCGAGCCAGGTCGTTGGCATGGGCCACAGCCTGACTCAATCGCGTGGGTTTCTGGAGGGGCTGTGATGCCGAGAGAGCTGAGCACGGCAATCGTGGAGCTGGCGCGCGACGACGTTCCCGCGATGATCGAACGCAAGCTCGACGCGGGAGAGGACCCGCTCGCGATCCTGGCCGAGTGCCGCGAGGGAATGACCCGGGTGGGCGAGCGCTTTCAGGCTGGCGACTACTACCTGGCCGAGCTGCTCCTCTCCGCCGAGATCTTCAAGGCGGCCGTCGCCCGCCTCGCGCCCCATCTGCCCGACACCGACGGTGATCGACCGGTGGGCAAGGTGATCCTCGCCACCATGCGCGGGGACATCCACGATCTCGGCAAGAACATCCTGGCCACACTGTTGCGGGCGCACGCCTTCGAGGTCCACGACCTGGGCGTAAACGTGGAGCCGGCGGAGCTGGTCGAGAAGGTTCGGGAGATCCGACCCGAGTTCGTGGGCCTCTCGGTTTTGATCACCACCGCTTTTCGCAGCATGCAGGAAGCCTGTCGCCTCCTCGAGGAAGCCGGCCTGCGCGACTCGCTCCGATTGATGATCGGCGGGGGAGTCACGACTCCCGAGCTCGAGGAGTGGGTGGGGGCGGACTTCCAGACCCAGGATGCGGCCGCAGGGGTAGCCTATTGCGTCGAGAGGGTGGGTGAAGCGTGAACACGATGAAGGAAACCATGACCCCCGACGAGAGGCTGTGGGCGGCGATTCGCCTGGAGAGGCCAGACCGCGTGCCCGTCCTGCCCGGGTTGCTTCCGGAGCCCGCGGCAACGCTCTCCGGTGTCTCTCAGGCCCAGATCGCTGGCAACATCGAGACGGCCGTGAATGCGGTCTTCCGCGTATTCGACGCGTACGGCGGCTGGGAGAACCCCTACCCCGCTTCCTACACGCCCCTCCAGCTCCAGGCGAGCGGCATCTTCCCGCTCCCCATGCGCATTCCCGGTGTCGATCTGGCGGATGACGTCCCGTACCAGCTCGAAGAGGTGGAGCTGCTGGTTCCCGAGGATTACGAGACGCTCGCGGAGCTTGGATTCGAGCGCTTCTACTACGACGACTTCCTGTGGCGCATCGGCAACCTGGAGCGCGACGAGCTGCCTGGGGTGCAGACCGCGATGGCGCGCGGCGGCGGCCTGTTTCTCCAGGAGTGCGCCAAGCGCGAGACCCGCCCCTTCTTCCTGGCGAGCTCCCTGCATCCTTTCTTCATGCTCTCGCTGATGCGCTCCATGGTGCGTTTCACCGAGGATCTCTACTACGCCCCCGAACCGGTGGAGCGGGCGATCGAACGGATGACGGCCGACCTGATCGCGACCCAGCTCGACTTCGCCAAGCAGTCGGGTATCGACATCTGGCTGCTGACTGAAGAACGCGCCTCCTGCTTCTTCTTCCCGCCGGTAGTCTTCGAACGCTTCTGGTGGCCCTACACGCGTCGAATCGTCGAGGCGTTCTGGGCGGAGGGCATCGTCACCCTCTTCCATCTCGATACCAGCTGGGACAAGAACCTCCCCTACTTCAAGGAGCTGCCGAGGGGCTCAGCCATCCTCGAACTCGACGGCAACACCGACATCATCGCGGCCAAAGAGCTGCTGCGTGGCCATCTGTGCCTGAAGGGAGACGTGCCCGCGGCCCTGCTGTCGATTGGGAAGGTCGAAGAGGTGGAGGCCTATTGCCACAAGCTCATCGACCAGGTGGGAAGCGGCGGAGGCTTCATCCTGAGCAGCGGCTGCAGCGTGCCGGCCAACGTTCGCCCCGAGAACTTTCGCGCTCTGATCGAGACGGGCAAGCGTCACGCGTCGTCCTGACCGGAGGCGGACGAGGAGACGACGGTCGAGGAGTTCGCCGGATTCCTGTCGACGCTCGAGGAGGCCGGGGCGAGCTTCGTGGGCAGCTGCTATGGAACCGAACCGGGCTTCATTGCCGTCCTCCACCAGCGGCTGGCACAATAGGGTGAGAGGCCGGTGGTAGAGGAACCTCGGTAGGATACCGATGGAAGATGAACCAATGCAGAGCGACGTGCTGGAGAAGCTGAAGAATTCGATGCTGGAGCTGGACAAGGAGGCGACCCTGGAGGCCGCGCGCGCCGTCCTCGAAGATGGAGCGGCGGGCGCCAGAGCGGGCGTCGACGCGCTCACTGGTGGGCATGGTGGCGGGCGACATGCACGACCTCGGCAAGAACATCTTCAAGACCTATGCGAAGTGCGCCGGCCTGGAGATCGTGGATCTCGGAACCGATGTCTCGGCCGAGCAGTTCGCCGACGCCTTCGCACCCGACGCCGTCACCGGGACCGAGATCATTCGGGCCTGGAGCGAATCGTGATGGATTTCAAGCAGCGCTTCCTCACGGCCATGAATCACGAAGAGCCGGATCGGGTGCCGGTGATGGGGCTCATCATGGACCCCGCCACCGTGAACGAGATCCTTCACAAGAAGGCCGTGGACTTTCCCGGGATGCTGCGCAAGCCCGTTCTGCGCGGCGCCATCCGCAGGCTTCTCAACAGCAACTGGTTCTGGAACCGAATGTACTACGACAACTTCTCCGGGGCATTGGAGGGCGCCATCGAGCTCGGCTTCGACGCCAACTGGACCATCTACGCGTTCATGCAGCTCGAGCCCGATCCGGAGTCGTCGCTGGGGATGGTGTGGCATGACGTCTTCGGACGGGTGTGGGAGATAGGCTCCGACGACAAGAGCAACATGAGCGTCAACTACACCCGAGCGCTCTGCGCCACCGAAGCCGACTGGGAGGCCTGGGTTCAGAGGAAGGCGCCGCTCTTCGACCGTGTGATCACCAACGCCACGCGCTTCCACGAACGGCTGGTCCGCGATTACGGCGACCGCATCCTGCCGATCGGCTATGCGGCGCCTGGCATCTTCGAAAATAGCTGGCAAGCCATCGGCTTCGTGAATTTCACGAAGCTCGTCTACGAGAAACCGGAGTTCATTCGCCGAGTCGTGGAGTTCCAGACGGACTTCTACCTGCGCTACCTGGAGGGCGTCATGAAGTCGGGCGTTGAGGTCGTTCTAGGGGGCGACGACCTTGTTCACAAGACGGGCCCGCTGTTGCGCCCGGAGCTGATCGACAAGCTCTACGGCGAGAGCTACCGACGAATCACGGATCTCGTGCACCGGAATGGCAGGAAATTTGTCTTTCACTCCTGCGGCCAGATCTACAAGTTCCTGGACCATTTCGTCGACTGGGGTTTCGACGGCATCATCGCCATGGAGCCGACTGCGGGCATGAAGCTGGCAAAGGTGCGAGAGCAGGTGGGTCACAATCTGGTGTTGATCGGCAACCTCGACGTCTCCCGCCTGCTGGTGAGGGGGACGCGTGAGGAGGTGGACGAGGCCGTAAAGAAGGCGATCCGCGATGCGGCCCGCGGAGGCGGCTACATCCTGTCGGCGGCGCACTCTCACCCCTTCGTCGACCCCGAGCGACTGGGCTGGATGGTGGAAGCGGCCCACCAGCACGGCCGTTACCCCATCGCCGTCTGAGCCGGCCGCTCGTGAATCCCGAGCTGCGCGCCTGGCTGAACGACGCGCTGGCTCCGCAGCTGGCTCCGGCCGGTACCACGAGCCGAGACATCGTCCGGCAGGCGATCCGTTGTGAGGGACCGCCGCGCGTTCCATACAGCTTTGTCGAGCCCCTTCGCAGTGACTTCTTCGAGCTCGCCGAGCTAGAACGCTTTCTCGACCGCCTCGAGACGGGCGCGCCGCAGCGGCTGGGTGAGTTCTACTCCGACGACTGGGGCGTTTGCCGTCAGGTGACAAAGGGCCTGTTCGATAGAGTTCTCGATCATCCGCTTGCCGATCTCGCGCGCCTCGACGATCACCACTTTCCCGACGTGGCCGGGGCACAGCACTTCACCCGGATCGCGCCGTTCGTGGAGCGGGCGAACAAGGCGGACAAGTGCGTCGTGGCCGGAGATCGGGTGCTGCTGTTCGAGCGAGCGCGCACGCTGATGGGCTTCGAAGCGCTGATGGTCGCGCCGTGGAAACAGCGCCCGCGCCTGGAGGCGCTCCTGGATCGTATGACGCAGATGACTATCGACTGCATCGAGAGCTTCGCGCGGCTCAAAGGCGTCGACGCCTTCATGACCTGGCAGGATTTCGGCTCGCAGACGCGGCCGGCTGTCTCGCCGGAGATCTTCCGCG
>JAOTUO010000248.1 GCA_029863845.1 Myxococcales bacterium | reverse complement strand
GTCGGCGATGTCGAGCTCGTCGATGTCGACGGCGGCGACGATCTCACAGCCCGCGTCGCGCTCGAGGTTCCGGACCAGCGCCCGACCGAGCTGCCCGCGGCTTCCGGTGACGAGCCAGCGCGATCCCACGGCGCCTACTGCTGCTCCTCGTCGAGCACCCAGGTCGGCAGCGTCTCCTCGCGCTTGAGGCGCTCCGCCGCGCGCTCCGCCTCCTCGCGCGACGCCAGCGGCCCCACGCGCACTCGCCAGCGCGACGCGCCCGAGCCGGCGCTGGGCGCCACGTACACGGCGAAGCCATTCCCGCGCAGGGACTCGGCGAGACGCTCCGCCGCCGCACTGTCCGCGAAGGCGCCCACCTGCACGGCAAAGCGCGGGGCAGCGGGAGGCGGTCCCGCGACGGGCGCGGACGCCCCGCCCCCTGGCGCCGCGCCCTCGGCAACGCCCTCGGCAACGCCTTCGGCGGCGGCCCCGACGGGCGGCAGCGGCCGCTCCGGTCCCCACGCCACCTTTTCCGTATCGCCGACGAGGAAGCTCGCGACGAGTCTCGGCTCCTCCCAGAACGCGCCGGCGATCAGTCCCAGGCCGAACCCGACGACGGCCAGGCAGGCGAGCCCCAGCGCCGCCGCCAGCAGTCGGGACCGCCCCGCCCCGCGTCTCGCGCGTCCCGCCGCCGCCGTCACATCCGCTCCGGCGCCGAGATGCCCAGGAGCGCGAGTCCGTTCGCCAAAACGGTGCGGACGCCGAGCGCGAGGCCGAGCCTCGCGCTCGTGAGCGCGGCGTCGTCCGACAGGACCCGGTGCCGAACGCCGTCCTGGAGGTAGGGATTCCACAGGCCGGCCAGCTCCCGCAGATAGTACGAAAGGTGATGCGGCTCGCGGCTCGCGCTCGCCCGCGCCACCACCTCGGGAAACTCGTTGATCTTCTTCAGGATCTCGATCTCCTCCTGGAGCGCGAGCGCAGCGGCGTCCACACTCGCCGCGTCGGGCAACGCAACCGCCTGCTCGCGGGCCTTGCGCTCGATGCCGTAGGTTCGCGCGTGGGCGTACTGCAGGTAGAAAGCGGGGTTCTGCTTCCAGTCGGTCTCCGTCGCCAGGTCGAGGTCGAAGTCCAGGTGACCCTCGGCCTTCCGCTGGACCATGAAGAAGCGGAAGACGTCCGCGCCGACCTGGGAGAGCAGCTCGTCCACGGTGACGTAGGTCGCGCGGCGCGTGGATTGCTTCACCTGCTCGCCGCTTCGGGTCAGCGTGACGAACTGGTGCATGACCAGCTCGATCCGATCGGCGGGACACCCGAGCTGACGCACGGCCGCGACGACGAAGGGGAACTGCTCGATGTGGTCGGCGCCCTGAACGTCGATCACCACGTCGAAGCCGCGCTCGAACTTCTGCCGGTGATAGGCCACGTCGGGAAGCAGGTAGGTCGGCTCGCCCGTTCCCTTGACCAGCACCCGATCCCGTTCGAGGCCCAGCTCCGTGGAGCGCAGCCACACGGCGCCATCCCAGTCGTAGACCACGCCTCGTGCGCGCAGGTCTTCGAGGGTCTGCTCGATCCGGCCCTCGTCGTACAGCGACATCTCGTTGGTGTAGACATCAAATTCGATGCCGAGCTGCTCGAGCGTTGCTCGAATGTCGGCGAAGATCGCCTCCTCGGCGGCCTTCCGGAAGATGCCGTCCGCCGGCTCGTCCACGAGGCCGTCCCCGTGCCGTTTGCGAAGCGTTTCGGCCAGCTCCGAGATGTAGTCGCCCTGGTATCCGTCGCGGGGGAAGACGACCGGTCGTCCGTCGATCCGCTCCGGCCACGCCGCGTCGGGGTCGGCGAGTGCCCCGGGCGGCGGGGGCGCCGCGCGCCCGAGCTGCTCCAGGTAGCGGCCCTTCACGGATTCTCCGAGAACGCGCATCTGTCGCCCGCCGTCGTTGAAGTAGTACTCGCGCGTGACGTCGTGGCCCGTCGCTTCCAGCGTGCGGGCGATGCAGTCGCCGAGGACGCCCTGGCGTCCGTGGCCCAGCGTCAACGGTCCCGTCGGGTTCGCCGAGACGAACTCCACCTGAACGCGCCGGCCGTCGCCGACCTTCGAGTGCCCGAAGCGCCGACCCGCTTCCAGCACCCGGCGCAGGAGGTCGTGCCAGCGGGCGTCCCGGAGCCAGACGTTGACGAAGCCCGGACCCGCGACTTCGGCTCGCTCGACCCAGTCGGAAGCGCCGCGCACCTCGGCGGCGAGCCGCTCGGCGATCGCGCGCGCGGGCTGCCGCAGGCGCTTCGCGAGGACGAGGGCCGCGTTGCAGGCGAAGTCGCCGTGGTCGGGGCTCCGCGACACCTCGAGCGCGAAGTCGGGAGGCTCGCCGGGGTCACCGCACTCGTCGAGGAGCACGCCCACGGCGCATCGAAAGCGTTCGAGGAGAGCCTCTCTCATCGCGACGCAGAATCGCCCCTCATGAAGATTTCATCAATGAATTCGGGAAGTTGTGGGCGTGCTCGAAGGCAGGCGCACCACCGTCTCGGCGGGCCTGGCGAACTCGAGATCCTCGCGGATCGCCCGCTCGAGGGCAGCCGGATCGTTCTCCAAGACCGTTGACTCCCGACGCAGCGCCGCGATCTCGAGCTGCAGCCCGGCGATGCGCTCCTGCGAGGCCCGAAAATCCCCGCGCAGCCGCAGCCAGGGTCGGAGGCCCGTTACGTCGTCGATGACGGCGTAGAGGGCCGCGACCCCGAGGATCGCCGGGATCCAGAGAAAGCGCCTCAAACCCCCTCCCCGCAGGCTCGCAAAGGTACCGGCGCCTCGGGGCGGCCGCCAAGCCGCCTCCGGCGCGGCCGTTCGCGTCAGCCTTCCGCCGGCTGCTCCGTCAGGAGCCGGCGAACGCGGGCAACGTAGGCGGGGGACGCCCAGTTCTTGGGGCCGATGTACCGCTCCACGACGGTCCCGTCCCGCCCGATCAGGAAGGACTCCGGAAAGTGAAAGGTCTGATACGCGGAGGAGGCCTCCCTTTCCGAGTCGAGCAGGATCGGGAACGAGAGCTGCAGCTTGTCGCGGAAGGCGGCAACCTGCGAGCGCTCGTCGTCCACCGAGATCGCAACCAGCTCGAAGCCCTCCGGGCGGAGCGCGGTGTACAGGAGCTCCATGGCGGGCATTTCGTCCTCGCACGGCTTGCACCAGGTCGCCCAGAAGTTGACCAGGACGACCTTGCCACGCAGCTCCGACAGGGAGAGCGGCTCGCCGTCGAGTCGCGGCAGATCGAAGAACGGGGCCGGACTTCCGCGTCCGAGAGGCGGCGGCGCCGAGCCGCTGGCGAACAGGGCGTACACGGCCGCGGCGACCACGGTGGCCGCGATCAACCACGGTCCCCAGCGCGCAGATGCGGTACTCAGTCGGACTTCTTCCGGGATTTCTTCGTCGCCGTTTTCCTGGAGGGCGCCTTCTTCGACACCGCCTTCTTGGAGCCCGTCGTCTTCGAGGACGCCCTCTTGGACGCAGCCTTCTTCGACGACGCGGCCTTCTTCCCGGCGGAAGCCTTCTCCGTCTTCGCCTTCCTGGCGGTCTTCTTCTTCGGCGCTGCCTTCTTCGCCGGGGCCTTCTCGCTCTCCGCTTTGCGCCGGGTCGCCTTCTTCGCCCGCTTCCCCGCCTTCGGCTCCGCGACCTTGCCCGCCTCGACCAGCTCCACGATCGAGATGGGCGCCGCGTCGCCCGCCCGAACCCCCAGCTTCAGGACCCGCGTGTAGCCGCCGGGCCGATCGCGATAGCGCTCCGCCAGCTCGTCGAAGACCTTGGCCGCAACCTCGCGCCGGCGGATCAGCCGCAGCGCCCGGCGGCGCGCGTGCAGGGTGCCTCGCTTGCCGAGGGTGATCATGCGATCGGCCAGCCGCCGCACCTCCTTCGCCTTGGCATCCGTCGTCTGGATGCGCTCGTGATCGAGGAGCGACGTGACCATGTTGCGGTAGAGCGCCGCGCGGTGGGCGCTCGTCCGTCCGAGCTTTCGCGAACGTACGCGGTGCCGCATGTCAGGCGTCGCGCTCCCGGATCCGCTCGATGTCCTTCCGCTCCGGGAAACTCTCGAGGACCATTCCCAGCTCGAGCCCCATCGACGCCAGGATCCCCTTGATCTCGTTCAGGGACTTGCGACCGAAGTTCTTCGTCTTCAGCATCTCCGGCTCGCTTCGCTGCACCAGCTCGCCGATGTACCGGATGTTCGCGTTCTGGAGGCAATTGGCGGAGCGGACGGAGAGCTCGAGCTCGTCCACGGACTTGAAGAGGTTCGGGTTCACGGCCGCCGGCTCGTCCGTCGGCGGCGCGAGCGCCTCCACCGGCTCTTCGAAGTTGATGAAGATCGCAAGCTGCTCCTTGATGATCTTCGCCGCGTAGGCGAGGGCATCGACCGGCGCGATGGTACCGTCGGTCCAGACCTCGAGATTGAGGCGGTCGAAGTCCGTCTCGCGGCCGACGCGGGCGGGCGTGACGCTGTAGTTGACCTTTCGAATCGGTGAGAAGACCGAGTCGATCGGGATCGTGCCGATCGACATGTCCTCCGTCTTGTTCTTGTCGGCGGGAACGTATCCCTTGCCGGTCCCTACCGTCACCTCCATCTCCACGTCCGCCTCCTGCGAAAGCGTGGCGATTGCGTGCTCGGGATTGAGGACCTCGACCGCCGAATCCTCGGAGGCGAGATCCCCGGCCCGGATGACGCCTTCCCCCTTCTTGTGCAGACGGAGCAGCTTGGGGCCTTCGCCGTGCAAGCGCAGCCGCACCTCCTTCAGGTTGAGAACGACCTCGCTCATGTCCTCCATGACGCCCGGCACCGTCGAGAACTCGTGCAGGACTTCGGGGATCCGCACCGACGTGATCGCCGCGCCCTGGAGCGAAGACAGGAGCACCCGGCGCAGCGCGTTGCCGAGCGTGATCCCGAAACCCCGCTCGAGGGGCTCGCAGGCGAAGCGCCCGTAGACGGGCGTGGCGCTTTCGGAATCCGTCTCGACCACCCTGGGGCGGATGAGCTGGCGCCAGTTTCTTGCGATGATTTCCTGCTGCATGGATTCCCCCGGAATGAGCTGTGCGGGTGTCTACCGCGAGTACAGCTCGACGATGAGCTGCTCTTGAATCGGCATGGTGATGTCTTCGCGCGACGGCATCGACTTGACGGTCCCCCGGAAGGCGTCCTTGTCCGTCTCCAACCACTGCGGAACGCTGCGACCCTCGAGCGTTTCGAGCGCGCCGACGATGCGTGCGACCTTTCGCGACTTCTCGACGATGGTCACCTGGGCCCCGGGCTTCAGCATCATTGACGGAATGCTCGCCCGACATCCGTTGACGAGGAAGTGGCCGTGGCGAACGAGCTGCCGGGCTTCGGCTCGCGACGTCGCGAAGCCCATCCGAAACACGACGTTGTCCAGCCGGCGCTCCAGCAGGATCAACAGGTTTTCACCTGCGCGACCCTTCAGCCGCGTCGCGCGGTGCATCGTGCTGGCGAACTGCTTCTCCAGCAGCCCGTACATCCGCTTGACCTTCTGCTTCTCGCGCAGCTGCACCCCGTAGTCGGAGAAGCGCGCGCGGCCCTGCCCGTGCTGCCCGGGCGGATAGCCCCGGCGGTCGATGCCGCATTTCGGACTGAAACAGCGGTCGCCCTTGAGGAAGAGCTTGGTGCCCTCCCTTCGACAGAGACGGCAGACCGCGTCGGAATATCGCGCCATTTCGCTTCCCCGCCTCGCTAGACCCGGCGCCGCTTCGGCGGGCGGCAGCCGTTGTGCGGTATGGGCGTCACGTCCCGAATCATCGAGACCTTGATGCCCGCCGCCTGGATTGCGCGCACGGCCGACTCCCGTCCGGAACCGGGCCCCTTGACGTAGATCGAAACCTGGCGAACGCCGTGTTCCATCGCCTTCTTGCAGCACTCCTCGGCCGCCACCTGCGCGGCAAAGGGCGTGGACTTCCTGGAGCCCTTGAAGCCCTGGGCACCGGCCGTCGCCCAGCACAGCGTGTTCCCCGCGACGTCCGTGATCGTGATCATCGTGTTGTTGAACGTCGATTGGATGTGCGCGATCCCCGACTGGACGTTCTTCTTGACCTTTTTTCGGCTGCCTTTCTTCACGTCGTCGCCTCTCCTCGCCCCTACTTCTTCGTGGCCGGCTTCTTCTTGCCGGCGATCGTCTTGGCGGGACCCTTGCGGGTCCGCGCGTTGGTGTGGGTTCTCTGGCCCCGGACGGGCAGCCCGCGACGGTGCCGAAGCCCCCGGTAGCAGCCGATGTCCATCAGCATCTTGATGTTCTGCGAGACATCCCGCCGCAAGTCGCCTTCGACCTTGAACTCCCGCTCGATGATCTCGCGGAGTCCGACGACCTCGCCGTCCGAGAGACGGTCGGTCTTGGTGTCGCCGTCGATATCCGCCTTCTCGCAGATGATCCGCGCCGAGCT
>JAOTUO010000247.1 GCA_029863845.1 Myxococcales bacterium | reverse complement strand
GCTGACGGAGCGAGGTCTGCGGCCGCTGCTGATCGCCGTCTCGCACCGCGGAATGGAGCACGTCATCCCACCGGGAGCGCCTCGATTCGTCTCGTCCGGCCACCGGGTCGCGGTGCGGTGGACCGAACTCGACGCCGGACGCATGACCCGCGGGTACGCGGGCGATCCGCAGGCGTTCGCGGACAGCGTGCGCGACGAGGTCGTGCGGCTCCAGACGGACGGCGGGATGCCGGGGTCCAGGGATGCGTAGCTTCATCGATCGATGCCTGCGCGTCGCGGGCACCGTGTTCGGCTGGACGGCGGTCATCGGCCTCATCTTGCCCCTGGCGATCCTGGTCGTCCCGATCGCCAGTCTGGCGCGGCGGTTCTGGCCGACGCTCCACGACCGCCTCGTCGCGCTCACCTATGCAGCGATCGGTGCGCTCGTACGAGCCATGCCCTTTCTGAAGCTGCGGGTCGAAGGGCGTGAACGAAGGTCTCCGGGCGCCTGCATCCTGGTCGCGAACCACCAGTCGCGACTCGACTCGCCCGTGATGATCGCGGTCGAGCCCGGTGTGTCCGGTCCGGTCCGCGGCTACATGCTGCGGATCCCGCTGATCGGCAGCGTGATCCGACTGCTCGGCTTCTTCGACGTCGACGCCAGTCCCAGAGCGAGCCTCGAGGCCGTGGACCGGGCGGCGCCGCGGGCGCGTGAAAGCGGCATGTCGCTGCTCTTCTACCCGGAAGGCACCCGGTCCAGGGACGGCGAGATCGGGAGCTTCCGGCGCGGAGCGTTCCGCGCCGCGGTCGATCACGACCTTCCCGTCCAACCGGTGCTGATCGAGGGACTCGATGCGGTCCTGCCGCCGGGTCACCTGACGTTGCAGACGCACCACAGACACATCGTACGCATCCGCTATCTCGCTCCGATCCTGCCGCCGTTCGCCCCCGGCCCGAGGCGCGACGTCGTCCGCGCGCTCTCCGACCAGGTTCGCCAGACGATGGTGGAAGAACTCGCCAAGCTCCGCTCCGAGCGACCCTGAGTTCCGTTCACCGCGCCCGCTGGTCGACGGGCGCTCGCGCCACCGCCCAGGACGCGGATCCCACCATGAGCAGGACCAAGCACCCACAGGCCCTCTCGCGAAACGGCGGGCACGGCCGCGTTCTGGCGGGCCCGCCAATCGCCACCGATCTGCTTGCTGTCGAGAAAGCTGGCCAGGAATCGTCGTCGGTGAAGAGGCCGTTGTTGCAGAAGTCGCTCGAGCCGTTCAGCAGGGTGCTGAGATTCATGAGCTGAACGGGCAGCGGGCCCCGCAATCGGTTGGTGTCGAGGTAGACGTACAGGATCGCCGGAAGGTTCCCGAGCTCCGGGGGGATGCCGCCGTCAGCGCTATGGAGCGCCTGAAGCACGCGCTCGGGTGCGGGCCTCGAGCTCGCCGCACGCCGCGAACACTCCCCGGGTGGGCGTTCCTCCCCGTGGTCGTGTGAGCCCGTGCACCGCGATGAGAAGCGCCGCCTCGCGGGCGAAGTGCCAGTCCGGATACGCGAACTCGCGGTGTGCTCTCCGAGCCCGCTCCTCGTCTCGGAAGACCCAGACCTCGATGCTGCACACCTGTACGGCGTCGCCGCTCACGCGCGTGTAGTGGCGGGCGCGCTTCGCACGGACCCCCCAGCCCACCAGGTCGGGATCGCGAGCGATATCCTCGGGCGCCTCTTCGACCACGTCCCAGCCCGCGCTCACGTCCTCGCGCGCGAGGAGCACGTCTTCGGGGGCGATCCCAGACGCTGCGATCGGGGCGATGCGATCGGGGGGCGTGCTTTCCGCCTCGCCGGTACGCGGGCCCTCGGATGCCGTCACGCGCTGTACCCTTGCTTCGGGCTCATGAAGCCGGCCGTTCGGGCAGGCGTGGAGCGAGTCGACGAAGCGCACACTTCCGTCCGCATCTTCGCAGCGGTAGACCTCGGCGCCGGACGGGCCTGTGGCCAGCGCGGCGGCGAGGAAGCAAAACGGAAGCAGCGCGCGTGCCATGCAGACTCCATCGACCCGCGGACGCGCGGGGTTGAAGCCGCGCACGCCGCCTGGGAGGACGCTCCGGCGCGCGCGCAACGGTTTGCGAGAAAGCTCCGGACACTCGAATCGGTCCCTGGCTGCTGTGGCCGGTCCGCTCGCTAGGAATCGGGCGCCGTGTAGACGCTCGCATCCGGGTGGAACGCCATCCAGGCGAACCAGAAGCCCTCGACGATCTCGACCTCCGGGGGCGCATCCACCTCGAATGCGCGCGTCTCGGGGTCGTAGGCGACGCGCACCCGGTGTCCGGCGAAGCGCTCCTCGGTGGAGCCGCCGGCTCGCAGCAGCTCGACGGCGGGAAAGGCGCGGGCGGCGCCGCCCGGAATCCGCAGGCCCAGCGTCGGCGTCTTGGGGTGATAGCGGCGGTCGAGCGAGACGGGGAAGAGGACGCGCTCGGACTCGGGGTAGTCTCCGTAGGGCGAGCGCCCGTAGTCGCGTCGATGGCCGGTGTCGCGCGTGAGGACCGTCGTGTCGGGATGCTGCTTGCGCCAGCGTCCCCAGGGCATGATGCGCGCGCGCACCTGCGTCAGCCGCCGTCCGCGCGAGGGGCCCGTCACGGCCTTCGCCGCGATCTGCGACCACAGGCTCTCCGTCTCGCGGTCGTAGAGCAGGAGGTCCGACCGGTAGAGCAGTCCCGAAACGCCGAAGGTCCGGTCGCTGCCGTCGATCCGGCGGTCGAACACGATGCCCGTGCCGCAGAGCGGGCAGAAGGAGACCAGGATGGGCCGTCCGCCCAGGGTGTCGTTCACCAGCTCGTGCCAGACGAGGATGTCGAGCGGGTAGGCGCGCGCCTTGCCGTTCCCGGCGACTCCGATCACCACCGCGTCGTCGGACCAGGAAGCTGCTTCGGCGCTCGCGTGGGGCGGATGCGTGAGGGCCGGAATGCCGTCGCGGGGCGGACCGCCCGCGAGGATCTCCCGGGCAGGGATCTCGCCGGGCTCGAGCACGAAGCCGTTCGCCGTTCGCGGAGACGCGTGGGCCGCTGCCGTCGCCGCGAGCAGCAGCAGGGCTGCAACCGGTCCGGCCGCCACGGCTCGGATTCGTCTCATGCGCGCCTCCCCACGCCGCGGCCATTCTGGCAGACTCGGCGGCGTGACGGATCGCCCGCCTCCCCCGTCCGAGCCGCCCCGCCCGCCGACCCTGCGCGGGGCCCGGCTCGCTCTGGCGCTGGCCTGGGTGGTCGCGGTGGTGCTGATCTACGTCGCGGTTCGCGAGCTGCGCTTGAACCTCGGCCTATGAGGGCCGCTCCGGAGATCGTCCGGCTCGTCTTCGCCGGGATCGTCCCCGACCTGGCCTATCTCGCCCTCGGCCTCTGGATGCTGCGCCCGCTGGGGCTCGCCGCGCGCGGAGCGGAGCGTCTGGCCCTGGCCTTCATCCTGGGAAGCGGGGTCGCCTCGCTCGCGATCCTGCTGCTGCGTGGGCTCGACGTGCCCGTGCCGCTCGCGGCCCTGGCGGCGGTCGCGGTGCTCGGCGCCGCCCGCCTGCGACCGGACACGACGACGCGTCCCGACCCGGCCGGAGCGGGCTGGGTTCGCGCGGTGGACGCGGCCACGCTCGCGCTGGCGGGGCTCACCTTCGTTGCGGCTCTCGCGCCCGAGACCTCCTGGGACGGCTTCGAGTACCACCTGCCGATGGTGCGGGCGTGGTCGGAAGGGCCGATCCGCGCGCTGCCCGCGGTGCTGGACGCGGAGTTTCGCGCGGGCGTCGACCTCCTGTACCTGCCCGCGGTCGCGGCCGGGGCGCCCGATGCGGCGGCGGCCGTGTCCGCCGGCTTCGCCCTGGCGCTGGCCGCCCTGATCCGCGCGGAGGCTCGCCGCCGTGCCTCGCCGGGGGCCGGCGTGCTCGCGGGCGCCTTCGCGCTCCTCGTCCCCTTCACCCTGGACGCGGCCCCCACGACCTACGTCGACCTCGGCGTCGGCGCGTACGGATTCCTGGCGCTGCTCTCCGCCGATCGCTGGAACCGGACGGGGTCGGCGCGCGCCCTGGGAGTCTGCGCCCTGGCCCTCGCCTTCGCGGCCAACGCGAAGCTGCACGCGTTCGCGTTGTGCCCCGCGGCGCTGGCGATTGCCACGCTGGGTGGGCGGCGCCCTCCGGCGCGGGTGCTCGCGGGCTGCACCGGGCTCGTGTTCGCGGGGGTGGCGCCGTGGCTCGTCAAGGCGGCCGTCACCAGCGGCAATCCCTTCTTCCCGTTTCTCGGAGGCTGGCTCGGCACCGGAGCGACCACGGAGCAGGTGCTCTCGCTGCGGCGCTTCCGGCTCTCCACCGATTTCTGGATGGACCGCGGCGTCGGGGGCTTCCTCCGCTACCTGGTGTCGATCCACGTCGGGAGCAATCCGCACGTGAGCGGACTGATCGGTCCGCTGCCGCTCGCGCTCGCGCCCTTCGCCCTGCAACGCGTGTCGCGCGCGACGACGGTGCTGGCGGTCACGCTGGCGGGGCTCTTCGTGTTGCAGTTCATGGCCATGCCGGCGCTGCGCTTCGGCGCACCGCTGCTGCCCTTCCTGGCGATCGCGGCGGCTGTCGGAGGCGCCCGCCTGGCGCGCGCGGGGCCCGCGGCGCGCGGGCTGCTCGGGGTGGCGTTCGCGCTCCTGGCGGTCCATCACGGCGCGGCGCTGGGCGCGCGCTACGGCCCGCGCCTCGCGGCCCTGCGCGATCCGGCCGCGTACGAGCGCCGCGTCTTCCCCGATCAGGTCGCGCTGCGCGAAGTGGTGGCGCGCGCCGAGCCGGTGGTCGCGATTCCGATGGGCGCGGTGCTCTGGATGCCCAAGCCGGTCTACGTGCTGCTCTGGGAGCGCAACGGAGAGCTCTTCTTCCAGGACCTCCGCGGGAAGCGCGACGGCGAGCCCTTCGTCGTGCCCCGGACGCCGCAGGCGCAGGCGCGGGCCCTGCTCGCGCGGCGCGGCGTCCGCTCCCTGGCGCTCGACGTGCGGCCGCCCCACCCGCGCGATGGCCGCGTCGGAAACGCGACCGTCGACGCCTGGCTGCGCGAGGGAACGGCAACGCTGCGGGCCGACCCGGATCCGCCGCGCGCGCGCGGCGATCGCCGCTGGGTGATCGTGGACCTGAAGTAACCGGCGCCCCCGGCAGGAGGAACCCATGTCCGCCCGCTTCGAGCTTCCCGCCGACCACCCGCACGTGGCAGTGGTGACGATCGACCGTCCGGAGCGAGCCAACGCGCTCGACCCGCGGACGCTGCGCGAGCTGGCCGCCGCCTGGAGGCGCATCGCCGGCGATCCGGAGATCCGCTGCGCCGTGCTGACCGGGGCCGGCGACCGCGTCTTCTGCGCGGGGATGGACCTCGCGACTACGATCCCCGCCTCGCAGCGCCTGGCCCGGGGAGAGCGCGTCGAGCCCGAAGAGTTCGAGGGCCTGCGCGCGGTCGCCACCGCGATGCTGGTGGACCTCGACCTGCGCACGCCGCTGGTGTACGCCGTGAACGGCCACGCCCGCGCCGGTGGCTTCGACCTGATGCTGGCCTCGGAGATCCGCTACGCGACGCCGAACGCCACCTTCGCCCTGGAGGAGGTGGCCCTCGGCCTCTACCCCACTGGACACGCAACAGTGTTGATGCCCCGGCAGATCGCGTGGACGCACGCCCACGAGCTGCTGCTGACGGCGCGCCCGATCGACGCCGCCCGCGCCGCGGAGATCGGCCTCGTCAACCGCGTCGTGCCCGCCGACGAGCTGCTGCCGGCGGCGCTCGCGGCGGCCGACGCCATTGCGGGCGCCGCCCCGATCGCCGTGCGCGAGACGCGCCGCGGCGTGCGCGAGCTGCTCGCCCTGTCCCTCGAGGACGCCTACCGCCGCCAGGAGGAGATGGCGCCCCGCTGCGCAAGACCGAGGACGCCGCCGAGGCCACGCGTGCCTTCGCCGAGAAGCGGCGCCCGATCTGGAAGGGTCGCTGACCCGCCGCGACTTCCGCGAGCGGGCATCGAGTAGAGTGCAGCGGGCGCGATCCCCGCGCCCGCGACGAGGAGACAGCGCGATGTCGACCGAGCAGCTCGAATGCCTGCGCGTCCGCACCGAAGCCGGCGTGGCGACCGTGACCATCGACCATCCGCCCATCAACCTCTTCGACGCGGCGCTGATGCGCGATCTGGCGCAGGCCTGCGCGATCCTCGAGGCGGACCCGGGCGTGCGCGTCGTCGTGATCGAGAGCGCCAACCCCGATTTCTTCATCGCGCACGTGGACGTCGCGCTCATCCAGACGCTTCCGACGGGCGTCGCGCCAAAGCCGACCGAGCTGGGCTACTTCCACCAGCTGGTGGAGCGCTTCCGGACGCTGCCGAAGGTGACGATCGGGAAGATCGAGGGCCGCGCGCGCGGCGGGGGCAGCGAGTTCCTGCTCTCGCTCGATTTGCGCTTCGGCGCCGTCGGTCGTGCTGTG
>JAOTUO010000246.1 GCA_029863845.1 Myxococcales bacterium | reverse complement strand
CAGCTGACCCTGGTGCTGCTCGTAGCCCTTGAACTGGATCTCACTCCCCATGACCGCCATGCTTACCAAATGGCGAGTCTTGGGTCAGGCTCCTAGTCCGTGGCGATCTCGAAGCGCTCGATGTAGGCGGCGAGGCGCGTCTTCACCATCTCCGGCGTGAGTCCGTACTCCGCCAACGCGTAGGCGTGCGCGCCGTGCTTTCCCTGGGGATTGGCGCGCACGTGCTCGCGCATCGCCGACTCGGCCTCCGGGGGAAAATCGAGATCGAAGTGGTCGTAGATGCGCTCGACCGCGCTCATGGGGTCCGCCATGAAGCGGTCGTAGTGGAAGTCGGCGAAACGCTGCGGATCGGAGCGGTCGCGCGCCTCGAGTCCGCGCGCCAGGGAGCGGGCGAGGTATTCGAGGACCGTCGGTCCGAGCGCGGTGCGGTCGAGCGACTCGCGCGCCACCATCAGCGCCGCCATCATGCTGCAATAAGAGGGCAGGATCTCGAGGGGGTTGCGGTGCGTCAGCACGATGCACGCATCCGGAAACATCTCGACCAGGACGTCGAGCGCCCACAGGTGGGCCGGCGACTTGAGGAGCCAGCGCTCCCCGGGCCGTTGCCAGTCGAGCATCTTCAGCAGGTCGTGGTAGTAGGCGTAGGTCGGCCGGAGGTCCTGCTTCTGGAACCACTCTCCGTACGGCTCCATCAGGGGCTCGGTCCCCAGCTGGACGTCACGGAAGGTGTGGGACAGCAGCATCACGCACTCCTCGGGCGTGTCCGCGTCCGTGAAGTGGATCTTCGTGAACTCGGGATTGGACTGGCGGCCGCGCTCGTAGTGGGCGCGCAGGGCTTCGAGGCGCGGATCGGTCTGCCCGGGCTCGAGCCCTTCGAGCGGATCGGGGAAGATTCCCTCCCACAGCAGCAACGGCCGCGCCGCCGGGTCCATGGCGAGCAGGTTGAAGAGCGCCGAGGTGCCCGTGCGCGGCAGGCCGGTCAGGTACATGGGACGCCGGATGCGGCGCTCCCGGATCTCCGGGTGCCGCTTCAGGGCCTCCTGGATCCGGAGTCGCGTCGCCAGCAGCTGGACGATCCGCCGGCGATGGCGACGACGCCCCTTCTCGCTGAAGTTCGCGGTCTTGTCGTAGGTGACGAGCAGGACGCGCAGCCCTTCGCGGAAGCGGTCGTCGCCGAAGTCGGAGAGGCCGGTGGTCTGGCGCGCCTCTTCGAGGACGCTCTCTTCGGAGAAGTCGCTCACAGTTGATCGAGCTTCACGACGCGGGTCGCCGGATGCGGATGCTCCTTGGCGCGGATCCAGCGCCAGCACATCGTGCCGAACGCGTGTCCGCAGGTGTCGAGCCAGTTGTCGGTCGGGTCGGCGTCGGCTGGCTTTGCGTGCGCCACGACGACCCGGACCGATCCATCCGGACGCGGCTTCGCGGTGTGCTTGTTCACGTGGATGGGGAAGTAGCGGTAGTCCAGCGACTCGAGCCAGTGGTTGCTGAGCTGGAAGTTCCAGTAGTCGCACTCGGGGGGCGTGGACTCGATGACGAGCGCCTCGTCGGGCGCGAGTCGCCAGTAGCTGTGGTAGTAGGCGATGTTCGGGTCGCCGCCGGCGGCGAGGGCCTTGTCGGGGTCGAAGCGCGGAAGCTGGTTCACGTGCTGCTTCCAGTCGTCGGCCCAGCTGTTGAAGAGCTTCGCGCAGCCGAGGACGAAGCGCGCCGAGCCCACCAGCGCGCGGTCGAGACGCTCCGGATCGAGCGGGCGGGGCTGGTTCGGGCCGTCGATGCGCTCGATCCGGATCTGCGCCAGCTCCTCGTTCGCGTGGTCGAGTCGTGTCTGGCGGACGACGAGCGTGCGGCTGTCGGGCGCCATCGGCAGCCAGTTGGGGGAATCCGCTTCGGAATCCCGCTCCGCGCTGACGAGGATGTCGAGGGTTCCGCCCGGGCCGAGCTTCAGATCCTTGGCCTCGAGGTAGCCCGTGGTGTTGAGGGTGCCCGTGGCGCCGTAGTTACCGGCCTGGGTTCCGAGGCCGAGGTAGTGGACGCTGCCGCGCATGCCGGTGATGCGGTACCGGAACTTCCCGTTGATGGGCGCGCTCTGGTAGACGTTGTCGGGGTTGTCCATGCCCATCTTGATGGTCTCGTGGGCGGTTCGCCGGAGCTCCGGCGCCTGGGTGTCGCCGCCTTCGACGAAGGTCTCGAGGGCGGCTCGCGTCAGGCGCGTGAGGTAGCGCCAGCCTTCGGCGCGGTTGAACGGATCGTCGGGGGAGATCTCGCTCAGGACGACGGAGCCCGCGGCCTTGAGGGTGTCGCAGAACTCTTCCCAGGTCGTCCCGTCCGTGATGCGTTGAATGGATTGAATCGGGTCCTGCGCAGCGCTCATCGTCGGTCTCCCTCCGCGTCGGGCCGGTCCAGTCTACATGATGGTCTCGAGCGCCGGTGCGATGCGTTCGCCGGGCTCGTACCGCAGCAGCGGCGGCCCGTCGCCGCGCACGCCCAGCTCGAAGCGCAGGTCCGCCGGCGCCTCGCCGCGGCAGCGCACCACGCCCGCGTGCACGCCGCGCAGGTGATGGGCCGCGCACAGCGTGGTGCGGTTCGTGAGCGCGTTCGACCCGCCCGCCGAGCGGAAGATGATGTGGTGGTCATGCAGGTTGCGGTACGACGAGCAGCCGGGCACCGTGCAGCGCCAGCCGTCGCGCTCGAACACGCGGTGCTCGCGGCGGACGCGGGTGCTGCCGTTCGCGTCGAGGCTCCAGACGGCGATGGTGTGATCCAGCATCCACCCGAAGGCCTCGCCCTCGGTGGTGGCTGGCCCCAGGCGGCGCCGCACCGTGCACAGCACGGCGCGCACCAGCCGCGTTACCTCGCGCGGCGCGGTGAAGAAGAAGCGGGCGGTCTCGTCCGGGCGCATGGAATCCGCACGGATTTGCGAACGGGCCGGATCGGGGGCTGCGGGCGCGATGGCCGCCGCGGGCGCGATGGCCGCCGCGGCGCTCCCAGGCCTCGGGATCCCGGTGGTAGGCCGCGAGCGCCCGCTCGACGTCGGCGTCGAGGCGGCGCAGCGTGACACCCCCGGCCCGGCGTACCCAGGCCGCGCCGACCGGGGCCGAGACGCCCAGCAACAGCACCGGCAGCAGCGCGTGGGCCTGAACCCAGGAGAGGCGTCCCTCGCGGTAGGCGCGACGCAGGGCCGGCACGCGGTCGCCCGCGCGCTCGAGGCGCACCAGCGCCTGGGCCCGGCGCGGCGCCATTCCCAGATGGGCACGCACGTAGGCGTCGAAGCGGCGGAATCCCAGCGCGGCGTAGAGACGGCCCTCGGCGACCGCGCGCAGCAGCGGCCCCAGGCGCGCCTCCAGCCGTTGCTCGAGGGCCACGACGCGGCGCAGGCGGCGGTCCAATTCGAAGGCGTCCGCCTCGGCGAGGCCTTCGACGAGCCCACGCAAGGGGCGCGGGACCGGTGCCCCGGTTGCGTCGTCTGCACGGCCTTCTTGGCGACGGCGCCGATCGCGGCGCAGCACGCGCCCGGGTGGCGGTGGCCCCGGCGCCGCGTCCCAGCGCAGCGGCCGGTCCGCATCCGGCAGCGCCGCGGGAAGCGCCGAGAGCACCTCGGCGGCCACGGCCTCGGCGCAAGCCCCGGGCGGCAGCGCCTCGCCGGCCACGCGGTTCGCAAGCTGGCGCACGTGCCACCACTTGGCGCGCACCGCCGGCGTACAGCGGATCGCCAACGTCTCGCGCGGCCAGGCGTCGGGATCGTCGGTCGCCGCGAGCGCACCGCCTTCCAGCGAGCCGGTATCGACGCGGCGCACCACGCGTTCGAGGGCGCTGGCGGTCAGGGTCTCCGCACGCGCCAGCCAGACCCGCTCGGTCTCCGGCGTGGCGACGCGCGTCAGCAGCCGCGCCTGGGTCCACGACACCGTTCCGGCGACGAGCGCGGCCTCCAGGGCGGGGAGATCCCGAAGCGCCGCGTCCACGGCGGCCAGCTCCTGGAGCTGGCGGGCGGAGAGGCCGAGGCGCTCGCGGGCGTAGTCGCCCAGGCGGGCGAAGCCCAGGCGCTCCCACGCGCGGCGCGTGACGAAGCGCCCGGCCAGGGCGGCCAGCGCGCGGCGCAGCGGCCCCTGGGACCCGGCGAGCCCCCGCAGCGCGGCGTGGACGCCCGGGGCTTCCGCGGCGCGGCGCGGCTGCAAGCAGACGACCGGCGCGACGGCCACGGTGCGGACTCCCTCGGGACCGCGTGGGGTGCCGAATCAATGTAGCGAAATAAAGACGAAAGTCAACTGTGCGATTTCCAGGTTGCGCCACTCGAACGCTCTCGCGGTGAGGGGCTGCGACCCGCGCTGTACCGCAACGGCGCGCAGCCATCGAAGACCGACATGAGAGACGCACCATGGTGACGCCTTCGTCGCCGCGAAGACGCTGAGACTGGTGCGTGGATCGGATCCATGCAGACGCGTAGTGGGCCCAGGCACGATGCTTGCCCGTGGCCTCGCGGCGCCGGTGTGAAGCCGTTCTAGCGTCGCGGGCGAGCATCGCTCGGAGAGCGCCGAACCACGCGTGGATCCGGTCGGCAGTTACGGCCGCTTTCGTCGTCGGGCTGCCGCGGCTCCGAACGGGGGATCGACGGTGGACGGAAGCGGTCGCATCCGGACAGCTCCGGTTCAAATCCCCCAGTGATTGTGAAAAAATCGAGGGACCCGCCCTGATATGATCCGGGCGGGGAAAGGCAGGTCATGCGGGGCACCATACTGCTCGTCGACGATCTGGCACGCCCGCGCCGGGCTCTGGCGGCCGAGCTCGAGGATGCCGGCTTTGCCGTCATCCAGGCGGCCGACGGCAAAGAAGCGTGGCAGCGCTTCTGCGAGCGGCAGCCGGACGCGGTCGTCACCGACATGGTGATGCCCCGGAGCGACGGACTCGACCTCCTGAGCCGGATTCGCACGCGCTCCGACGTGCCCGTGATCCTGTTCACGGCGCGGGGCTCCGTGCAGAGCGCTGCCACGGCGTTCAAGGCCGGCGCCGACGACTTCCTCTCCTCGCCCGACGGCTCACAGTTCTCCCTCGTCGCCTGACAGAGGTTGGAGATCAATGAAACTCATATCCAAATCTTGTGGTGGGTCGTCCTTGCACACCTCGAGCCATGTCCCCGGCGGAAACTTAATTCCAACCTCTCGAAAGCTTTCCTCGCCGCAAATAAAAGGCATCGCCGTACACTCAAGAGACCCCCCAAAGTCTCCGCACATAACATTCAAGAGTGGCTCTATCGCCGGCAGCTCGTAACACTCGGCGCCATAGCAGAACCAAGTAAGTTCTTGCTCGGTGTCTTCGTTCCGACATCTCCGGCTATGGCAGTACGCAACCTCGATTACGGTGCCGTCGCCGACTTCGAAGCGCGCGCAGTCCGGAGCGAACGTGCAGACTTCAACATTCCTTGTTGCTTTCGCCCCGGTCTCGGGGTCCGCCGGCCCTTCGGCGGCGGGTTGGTCGCATCCCGCGAGTATCAGCGCGAACAAGCCCAGGAGGCCCCAACCTCCCCGACTTCCTCGCTTCGCTCGGAGTCTCGCCTGCCCCCCCGAGGCGGGCGAGAAACGTCGGCGGCATGCCGAGGTCTCCGCTTCGTGACACACTAGCCCGATCGCGACAGCAACCAGCGTAGCCCGAGTAGTCACGATCCAATGAGGATCTTCCATCCAGCTCACTTCACACCGCCTGCTCGGCTCCAGTCAAGGCCGCCAGCCCGCCATTGGGTTGCATCAGCGTAGCGAGTAGCCCGACGCGTCGTCGGCGGGGAGAGCCGTAAGGCACCGGGCAACGTACTGCCTTCGAGGAAAAGTGCAAACTCGCTAAGCGTCATCTCGCACACTTCCTGTTCGCCTCGCAACCACAGCGAAGCAAAGCGCCCGTGCTCGAGTCGCTTCTGGTACAGGCACAGGCCCGTGCCATCCCACAAGAGCACCTTCGCGCGTGTGCGGCGTCGGTTCGTGAAGAGGAACAGATCCCCGGAGAGCGGATCGGCCTTCAGCTCGGCAACCACCAGCGCATAGAGACCGTCGCACTGCTTGCGCATATCTACGGGTCGCGTGTACGCGAAGACGCGAACGCGGCGGGAGAGCCCGATCACGCGAGCAGGCGGAGAAGGTGCTATGAAAGGATGGGTAGCAGTACAAGACGCTGTTAGGCGCCTGGTGCCGCCCCGTCTACAAGGCGTAATGCCGTGAACCGCTGGAACATTCCTGACTGGCTGGAGCGTGAGATCATTAAACGCGACAGCTGCTGTGTTTACTGCGGAGTAGACTTCACGGCGCCGAGCGGGACTCGGAGCGACAAACCGTCGTGGGAGCACATCGTCAATGACGCGGGCATCATCACACGCGCGAACATCGCGAGATGCTGCGTCGGATGCAATGCAAGCAAGGGCACCAAGAATCTAGTCGAATGGCTTGACTCACGGTACTGCAGAACCCGCGGCATTAACCCAGAGTCGGTTGCGTCGGTCGTCCGATCCGCCCT
>JAOTUO010000017.1 GCA_029863845.1 Myxococcales bacterium | reverse complement strand
ACGGCCCGATCACCACCGAGATCCTCGAAGCTCCGGAGTTCTACTACGCCGAGGACGACCACCAGCAGTACCTGGCGAAGACACCCGGTGGCTACTGCGGTCTCGGCGGCACCGGGGTGGGCTGCCCGATCGATGGGGACGCCTGATGGGACGCAGCGTGGGGGCGGCCCCGCGGGGAGGATTCGACTCCAGGTGCGCGGCCGGCCTCGGCCTCCGGGAAATTCGCACGAGCGATGGCGGCGTCCGGGTTTGGGGCGCCGAGTTGCTTCGGCGAATGGGTGCAGCCTCGCTGCGTCGAAGTCACCAGAGGGGCCAGATCGGTTACTCTATAGCAGTATCGGGGCCTTACGAGGACCGAGGCCGAAGGATCGAGATGCTCCAGCCCCCCCGCTTGCGCGAGTCGAGGCAACGGCTCCTCCTCTTGCTGATGGCGCTGCCGCTCGCGGTGGGGGCGTGCGCATCGGGAAGCCCGCCCTCGTTTCCCACGCAGCTGCCGCAGTCGAGCAGCTCGTCCCAGGGTCAGGGTCAGTCGGGGCAGGCCTCCTCGAGCCAGACCCCACAGAGCACCTCGTCGTCGGACTCCTCCGGATCCCCGTCGGCGGAGGCCTCCGGCTCGCAGCAGTCTTCCGAGAGTCCCTCGAGTCCGGGCCAGCAAGGCGAGCCGGGCCAGGAGGGCGCAGAGTCGTCGGCCGGCGCGCAGCAGGCATCCGGCGCTGCGGCGGGCAGCCAGGGCTCCGAGGGGTCCGAAGCTTCGAGCGCCGCCGGGCAGGCGGCGGCCGGCGAACGAGCGGCCGGCGAGGCGGGCGCTGAGACGGCGGGCACGGGCGGCGAGGAGGCCGGGGACGGTCTCGAGGGGTCCTCCGGCTCGGAGCAGGCGGCCGCGGGGGAGACCGGCGAGCCCGGCGGCGGCGAGGCGGGTTCCGGCTCGGAGGCGGGCGGCGCCTGGCAGGAAGCCGCCGCGGCCGCTGCGCGATCCGATGCCCGAGGCGACGGCGCCGGGGAGTTCGGCTCCGGCAGCGCGGGTCCGCTCACCGAAGCCGAGGAGCGCGCGCTGCGCGATCGCGAGCTGGACGCGGCCCTGGCGGAGTTCGATCGCATGCTGGTCCGCGAGCACGCGAAGATCGAGTCCGGACGCGAAGGCGAAGGCTCGGGGGGAGGCGGAGGCTCGCCCGCCGGCGCTTCGGCAGCGGCCGGCGGCGGAAGCGTCAGCGGCTCGTCGGCGTCGGGCGGCGGCGGCAGTCCGGGGTCCGACTCGCAGACCTCCGGCAGCGCCTCGGGCGGAGCGGCCGGCGGCAGCCACGGCCAGGGCACGCGTGCTGCGCCGTCGGCGGTGGGCGTCTCCGAGGGGCAGGACGACGACATCGTCGCCCGCCAGCTGCGCGAAGCCGCCGAGAACGAGACCGATCCGGCCCTGCGGGAGAAGCTCTGGGAGGAGTACGAAGCCTACAAGAACGCGGGCGTGGGATCCGGTTCCGTCCGGAGCCGCGGCACGTCGCCGTCGGGTTCGGAGGGGTCGCGATGAAGCTTCGCCCCGGGCCGTTGCTGCTCGCGGCATCCGCCTGGCTTGCCGCCGGCTGCGCGACGCAGCAGGTCCCCTACGGATCGACGCCCGTCGTCCAGGCGCAGGGAGAGATCCGCGAGGATCTGCTGCTACAGGTGGGGATTGCGGTATTCGACCCCGGCGTTCCCGAGGAAGTGGTCGAAGACGACGACGACGCGATGATCTTCCCGGAGGTGCGCAAGGCGGAGGCGCGCTTCGTTCCCTACGAGCTGAAGACCACGCTCCAGCGGACGGGGCAGTGGGGCGCCGTCCAGCTGACTCCGGTGTCGGTCCGGGCCGTCGACGTGTCGGTTTCGGGCGAGATCCTCCACTCCGACGGGGAAGCCCTGGAGCTGGCGATCACCGTGAGGGACGCGACGGGGCGGCAGTGGCTCGATCACCGCTACCGCGGGACCGTCGAGTCGAGCTCGTACGTGGTAACCCCCGGCAGCGACGACGATCCGTTCCAGGACCTCTACAACCGCATCGCCAACGACATGCTGGAGGCCCGGATCGGGCTCACCGAGGACGAGGTTCTGGAGATCCGTCGGGTCTCCTCTCTCCAGTTCGCGGCCGACATCGCACCCCAGTCCTTCTCCGGGTATCTCGACGTCGATGCGGAGGGCCGGGTCGTGATCCAACGGCTCCCCGCGGAGAACGACCCGATGTTCCTCCGCGTCGACCGGATCCGCGAACGCGACGACATGCTGATCGACACGCTGAACGAGTACTACGCGGACTTCGACAAGGGGATGGAAGGCCCGTACCGCAGGTGGCGGGCTTTCGCCTACGAGGAGATCGTCGCCCTGCGCAAGCTCAAGCGCGACTCCAACCTCCGCCTGGCGGCGGGCGCCGTCGCCATCGTCGGCGGCATCGCGCTCGCCACCGTGGGCCTGCCGGTGCCGGTCGAGCTGCTCTCCGCTCCGCTGGTGGCTGTCGGCACGCTGGCCCTCAAGAGCGGGTGGGACCTGCGCTCGGAGACGATGATCCACGCCGAGTCCGTGCGCGAGCTGGGCCGCTCCTTCGAGTCGGACGTGACGCCTCGAGTCGTCGAGGTCGAAGGCCGCACGCTGAAGCTGTCGGGCTCCGCGGAGACCCAGTACCAGGATTGGCGCCGCATGCTGCGCGAGATCTACGTCTCCGAAACCGGCTTCTCGGAGCCGCAGGATCCGAACGACGCACCGCGGCCCGCGGGAGCGTCGTCTCCCTAGCTTTCGCCCATGTCTGCGCTCGCTGAAGGCCGACACCTTTCCGATCGCTTCTCGTTGCTCTCTCGCCTGGGACGAGGCGGGCTCGGCGAGACCTGGCTCGCCCGAGATCACGCCGTCGAATCGCAGGTGGCCCTCAAGGTGCTGGATCCCGAGGTCCTCGCCGTCCCGGAGGTCGCGGACTGGCTGCGGAGCGGGCTTCCGCGCCTGCGGCGCTTGACGCACCCGCGCATCGTGGGTGTCTCCGAACGGCTCGATCTCGACGGCCACGGCGTCTTCCGCATGGACTACTTCGCCGGCGAGGATTTCGATCGCTTTCGGGGGAGGCCGTGGCGGGAGACCCTCGCGGCCCTCGCTCCCGTGCTCGAAGCGCTCACCGTCGCGCACGAGCACGGTCTGGTTCACGGCGGGATCAAGGCCTCGAATCTTCTCTGCGACGCGACCGGCTCCGTCTACCTGGCCGACCTCGGATTCGCGGGGCTCGTGCACCGGTGTCCGGGGCTGCGCGCGAGGCTTCCCGATCGCGCCGCCGCCGGGTGGAGCCCGCAGATCCTCCGCGGCGACCCGCCGGGACCGGCCGACGACGTATTCGCGCTCGGTGCGCTGGTCTACGAGTGGATCTCCGGCCGGTCGCCGCTGCACCCCGAGCCCCGGAGCGACGGCGCCGCGCCGCGCCTGCTGGCGCCGATGACCCCGCGCGCGCGGCGCGGGGAACCCGTTCCCGATGCGCTCGAGCGGCTGGTGAGCCGGATGCTCGCGGAAGCGCCGACCAATCGGCCGGCGGACGTCGCTGCGGTGCGAGCGGCGCTGGGCGAGGTCTCGGCGGTGGGAGCCGTCGCTGCCTCCGGCGCGGCGCCGTCGCGCGAGTTCGACCGCGACGCGGCTCCGATCTGGCTCGCCCCGGTCGCAGGTCCTGCGGACGGATCTCTCGCGGGCGCGCCGCCGCGCGTCGATCCGGAGGACGAGCACCGGGTCGGAATCGAGCCCGTGCACCTCGGGAGCTCCGCGCACGGACCCCTCGACGGCGGGCCGCGCAACGGCCGTGACGCGCTGCTTCGCAACCTGATGCTCGTGGCGCTCGTGACGATGCTGCTGGGCGCCGTCGGCGTGTTCTACTTCCTGCCCCGGGCCGTCGAGAGCCGGCTCGAGCGGCAGGCGGAGCGGGCGCGGGAAGCCCTGAAAGCGGCGCCGGCCTCGATCGCGTCGACCGAGGCCGCGGCAGGAGGGGTGCCGGCGCCGGAGCGCCTGCCCTCGGTGGGCGCCGCGCCGCCCGATCTGATGCGGCTCGCCCGTCAGCGCGAGGAGGCGCGGGAAGCGCTGGCCGGGATCGCGATCGCGCAGGAGGCGCTCGAGGCGCGGGGCGTGCGCGAGTGGGCCGCCGACGACTACGCGGCGGCGCAGCTCTCGGCCGCGTCGGGCGCGGCGCTCCTGAACGAGCGGGATTACGCCCGAGCGGCGGCTGCGTTGAAGGAGGCCCTCAGCCGACTCGGGGCGCTCGAGTCCCGAGGCGCGGCGCTCCTTGCCGAGTCGCTTCACGCCGGCGAGCTGGCGTTGTTGGCCGGCGATGCCGAGGAGGCGATGTCGCGCTTCTCGTTGGCCTCGACGCTCGATCCGGAGAACGCGGTGGCGCAGCGAGGCCTCGCGCGTGCGGAGCGCATCGGCGAGGTCTTCGCCTTGCTCCACGCGGGCGAGCGCCACGAGGCGAATGCCGAGCTCGAGCGCGCCCGGGAGGACTACCGCCGGGCCGCGGAGCTCGACCCGGACCTCGAGCGCGCGCACACGGAGCTCGCGCGCGTCGAGGACCGCATTGCCGAGGCGCGCCATCGCGAGTCGATGTCGCTCGGGCTGGCGGCCCTGGGGCGGAAGGACTTCAAGGCGGCGCGCGACGCTTTCGAGGCGGCGCTCGGCTCGAGGCCCGGATCCGAGGGGGCCGCAGAGGGACTGGCACAGGCGAAGCAGCGACTGCGGCTCGCGAGCATCGCGCGGCTGCGCGTGCAAGCTGCCGGCTTCGAGGGCGAGGAGCGCTGGAGCGAGGCGAGCGAGCGGTACGAGGCCGCCCTGGCGCTCGATTCGACACTGGTATTCGCCCAGGAGGGGAAGGCGCGGGCCTCACGGCGCGCCGCGCTCGAGGCGGAGCTGGATTCCTTCCGGAACGATCCCGAGCGGCTCGCGTCTCCCCGGGTCCACGAGCGGGCGGCCCAGATGCTCGCCCAGGCGGCCGCCGTCCCGGATCCCGGGCCCCGGTTGCAGCAGCAGATCGCGGTCGTCGCGCGCCTCGTCGAGCGATCGGGGAAGCCGATCCGCATCGAGCTCGAGTCCGACCTCCAGACCGACGTCGTTCTGTATCGTGTAGGCCCGCTCGGCAGCTTCGACCGACGGCAGCTCGAGCTGCGTCCCGGGACCTACACGATCGTGGGCACGCGGGACGGGTACCGCGACGTGCGAAAGCGCTTCAGCGTGCGGCCCGGGGAGCGCACGCCGCCCGTGGTCGTTCGCTGCGAGGATCCGATTTGAGCCTGCCGATCGTCGTTCGAGACGCGAAGGAAGAGCGCTTCTACGGCAGTGACGATCTTCCCCTCGTCGTGGGCGGCGGTCCCGGAGCGCACATCCCGGTCTCGGGCGGCGAGGGAAGCGAGGCGTTGGCCCTGCTCGGCGTCTCGGACGAGCAGGTGTTCTTGCAGCCCGGGACGCGCGTCCCGGTCACCTGCAACGGACGCCTCATCGAGACCTCGCGCTGGCTGCGAAACGGCGACTCGATCCGGGTCGGGTCGGTCCGCATCCACTGCGAGTTCGGCTCGGAGCGGCTCGACTTCCGCGTGCATCGAAGCGCCCCGACGGAGGAGGACGCGGCGCGGGCGGATGGCCCGGCGCACCTGGCCCCCGAGGAGATCGAGCCGATCGCCTACACGGCGGCTGCGCGCGAGCGAGCGGCCTGGCACGGCCGCATCCCGATCGTGCCGGTCCTGCTGGCCGCTTTTTTTTTGCGTTCGGCCTGCTCGGCTGGTTTCTCTTCACCGCAAAGGCGGTCCGCGTAGACGTCCGTCCCCCCCCGGACCGGCTCGCCGTCCGAGGAGGCCTGTTCCGGCTCGAGCTGGCCGAACGCTTCTTGCTGCGCCCCGGCCACTACCGCGTCGTCGCCGAGAAGTCGGGCTATCGACCGCTCGAGCACCCGATTCACGTCACGGACGATTCGAGCCAGGCGTTCTCGATGACGTTGGAGCGCTTGCCGGGTCTCCTGTCGATCTCCACCGGGCCCGTCACAGGCGCGGTGGTGCACCTCGACGGCGGGGCCATCGGCTCGACGCCGCTCGCCGACGCGGAGGTGAAGGAGGGGCGTCACGCGCTGCGGATCGACTCGGAGCGCCACCTTCCCTACGCCAGCGACATCGACGTCGAGGGCGGCGGCGTGCAGCAGCGCCTGGAGATCGAACTGCTGCCCGCGTGGGCCGACGTCTCCATCCGCTCGCGCCCGCCCGGCGCGCTGCTGCGAGTCGATGGGCAGGAGGTCGGGCGCACGCCCCTCGTCGCAGAGCTGCTGGCCGGGGTTCGCGAGCTCGAGCTCCACCTCGACGGGCACAAGACCTGGAGGGGTTCGCTGGCGGTCGCAGCGAGCCGGCCGCAGACGCTGGACGAGGTGGCGCTCGACCCCGCGGACGGGAGGCTCCGGCTGCGGAGCCAGCCGACGCAGGCGAGCGTGGCGGTGGACGGTCGCTTCCGCGGCCGGACGCCGGTCGAGCTCTCGCTGGCTCCGGGTCGGGACCACGTCGTCCTCGTGACCAAGCTGGGTCACACGCCGGTCGAGCGGACCGTCGCGCTGGAATCCGGCGAAGAGCGGGAGCTGGAGCTGCGGCTCGCGGCGCGGCGCGGCGAGCTTCGCGTTCTGGCGCGACCCGACGGCTCGGAGCTGTTCGTGGACGGCGTCTCCCGCGGCGACGCAAACCAGCGACTGGAGCTGCTGGCCGTTCCCCACGTGGTGGAGGTGAGGAAGAGGGGGTACGCGCCCGACCGCACGAAGGTGACGCCGCGCCCCGGGTTCCCGCAGGTGCTGAAGGTCGAGCTGCTGACGGTCGAGCAGGCGAAGCTGGCGGGATTCCCGCAGCGCGGGGTCACGAGCCAGGGGCAGGAGCTGCAGCTCGTCGAGCCGGGGACCTTCCAGATGGGAGCCCCGCGTCGCGAGCAGGGCCGACGCGCCAACGAGGTGCTGCGGACCGTGAAGCTGGAGCGGCCCTTCTACATCGGCGTGAAGGAGGTGACCAACCGCGAGTTCCGCAAGTTCGCGGCCCATCACACCTCGGGGTTGTTCGAGCGCTTCAGCCTGGACGCCGACGAGCACCCGGTGGTGCGGGTGAGCTGGGAGGAGGCGGCGCGCTACTGCAACTGGCTCAGCGAGCGCGAATCCCTGCCGCCGGTCTACGTGTCCCAGGGAGGCCG
Organism: Myxococcales bacterium; assembly: GCA_029863845.1. Taxonomy (GTDB): domain Bacteria; phylum Myxococcota_A; class UBA9160; order UBA9160; family SMWR01; genus JACZXC01. The sequence continues at coordinate 19,236 of JAOTUO010000017.1, read as the reverse complement.
GCTGCTGGCGCCGCAGCCGCTCGCGACGGGTTACCGGCTGCCCACGGAAGCCGAGTGGGCGTGGGTCGCCCGCTACCAGGGCGGGGGGGAGCCGCGCAAGTATCCCTGGGGCGCCGGGCTGCCGCCGGCGCCGGACTCGGGCAATTTCGCAGACGCCGAGGCGATCGACATCCTCGGGAACGTGCTCACGACCTACGACGACGGCTACGCGGTGAGCGCGCCCGTAGGAAGCTTCGAGCCCAATGCGCTGGGCGTCTACGACGTGGGGGGCAACGTCGCGGAGTGGACCCACGACTTCTACGGAATCCACCCCGGTTCTTCGCAGGCGCCGGAGACGGATCCCGCAGGTCCCCCCGACGGCAAGTACCACGTGATCCGAGGCTCGAGCTGGAGGGATTCCAGCATCGCGGAGCTGCGTCTCTCGTACCGCGACTACGGCGACGGCCGGCGCGGCGACCTGGGCTTTCGGATCGCGCGCTACACGGAGTAGGCCCGGCGGCGGGACCGGCGTGCGCCCTCACTTCACGTAACGGCTGAGACCGACGAAGGTGCCGCCGTTCTTCTCGCAGAGGGAGCGCATGAGCGTTGCGAACCGGATGCCGGTTTCCGGGACCCCCTCCCCGGGAAAGTTGGGAAGCGGAAATCCGACCGCGTGGATGCGCACCAGACGCTGGCCGGTCGCGTCCTCCCGGTTGATGTCGTCGATGGCGACGACCACGTCTTCGATGGACGGCCCCGTGAACTCGTCGCCGAACACGTAAATGCTGATCTTACGGTCCCGGGCGTAGAAGGTGCGGATCGCCCGCGTGATGCCCTCCACGGGGCTGCTGTTGCTGAACGGGGCCCACTGACGGAGACGCTTGACGATGGCGCGGCGCCGCGCCGGCGAGTCGAGGATCCACTTGTCCCGATAGGTGCGGAACATGTACTCGCCCATGTCGTTCATCACCTGGATGCCCTCGACCTGGGGGTAGATCTCCAGGGTTTCGGAGACCTTCTTCTGCACGAGGTCCCAGCTGAAGCGCTGCATGCTCCCGGAGGTGTCGATCACGAAGATGATGTACTCGCTGTCCACCGGGATGCCGCCGACGACGCTGTCGCTCGGCGCGCGCCGATAACCCTCTCCCAGCAGCCGTGCCATCTCCTCGCTGAGATCCTGGCGGGCCGAGGCCAGCTTGCCCTCGATGATGATCTGGACTTCGGACTCTTCGCGCGAGGCCTCGTAGCGGCCCAGGATCGCCGAGAAGTCGCCTTGCAGGCGCGCGATCTTGTCCTCGATCTCCGAGATCTGCTCCCGCCTGCTGGTCAGGTTGCGGTCGATGATCTTCGTCTCGCCGATGAGCTCGAAGATCTCCTCCTGGAGTCGGGCGACGACTCCCGCGAGCTCCTCCCGCGTCTGCTCGATGGCCACGGGCTCGTAGATCTTGCTGAGCACCAGCAGCAGGACGACGGCTCCGAACCCGCACGAGATGACGTCGAGGAAGGAGAGGCTGAAGACCTGGAAGTCGCGTCGCCGCCGCATGTTCAGGGCCAGTCCCGCGAGGGGCTCAAGAGGGATCCCCTGGAGCTCTGTGCCAGCAGCCAGAATTGGATGGCGGCGTCGGGGTCTCCCTCCATCGGAAACAGGATGACGTTGACGGGCACGCCGGACGGGAGCACTCCGAGCGCCTTGCGGAAGTGCGACAGGCGGTTCGCGGGGGAGACCGTGCTCCGCCGGGGCGGCTTCTCGCCCTGGGTAGGGAGCCCGTCGGTCAGCAGGTAGACGTTGTCCGGCGGCGGACTCATCGCCTGGAGGGCCGCGAAGGCGTGGTACAGGCTGGTCCCGCCGTGCGGGACGAACTCGCGCAGCGCGTCCACGGCCTGGTTCAGGGTTGCCGGCGCGCTGGCTTCGAGCCAGCGGCCCTCGCTGCCCTCGATCAGCGGCCTCGATGTGACGTCGAAGGTGTGGATCTGGAAGCGGCTGGCGGCGGGGATCTGCGTCGTCAGCCAGTCCACCGTGGCGACCGCTCGCTGCCACTTGGCGGACCGGCGCTTCTCGGCGTCGGAGAGGTGACGGCGCCGGACGATGTTGACCACGGTCTGGTCCAGCATGCTGGCGGAGGCGTCGAGCAGGATGAAGATCCGCTCGCCGCCGACCTTGAGACCGGTGAGGTACTGGCGGTCGCCCGCGCCTTGGAAGCTGCGGAGCGCCCGCCCCGAATCTTCGCGGCCGTGACTGCCGGCTTCGAGGCGCCGGACGTCCCGCTCCAGCGATTCGAGGTCGGCCTTGAGGGCGTCGACGTGCTGGATGCGCGCCAGCGTGTCGTCCTCGAACTCCGCCAGCTCCGTCGTCTTCTCGCGGATGGCGGCGATGATGCGCTGCGAGCGCCCCTCGGTCTCCGCCTGCTCGCGCTCCAGATCCTCGACGGAGTTGCGGAGCACCACGAGGTGCAGACGCCCCTCCAGCACCTCGTGCTCGAGGCGCGTTGCCTCCTCCCGGAGCGTCTTCGTCCGCTCGTCGCTCTTTCGTGTGGAGCCCGTGTTGATGATCATGAAGAACAAGATCACGGCGCCGAAGCCGCAGGCGATGACGTCGAGGAAGGAGAGGCTGAAGACGTTGGGGAGTCTACGCTTCACGCCCGCGCCGCTCGTCGTCCACCGCGATCAGCCGCAGCTCCTCTCCCGACGCGCTCACGCGGATGCGGTCGCCCACGTGCAGCTGCGCCGTTCCCTCGACCTTCTCGTCGTTGACGAGGGTGCCGCTCTCGCCGTGGTCCTCGATCCGCACCTCGGAGCCGTCGAGGAAGATCGCGCAGCGCCCCGGCGGCGCGGATCGGCTCGACGGCGCCAGGCGGATCCCGGGCTCCGCGTCGGCGATCGCCGTCCCGATCGCGAGCGGCGTGGTGCCGATGCGGTGGGCGACGTCGCGGTGGAGGACGTGCGTCGGCCGCAGCGTCTCACGCTCGCGGGGCGGCTTCGACTCGCGCACCGGGACGACGCGGCGTCCGCCGCCCAGCGCGCTCACGAAGCGGACGGAGCCTTCCGCCGAGCGGATCTCCGCCTCGCGCGCCAGCGCGCCCAGCGCCGCGGCGCCCGGCTCGAGGACGACGACCTCGCAGCCCGAGAGCCCGCCGAGCAGGTCCGCGAGGCCCGGCAGCGCGTTCGCCCGCGAAGAGAGGTTCACGAGCGTCGGCTCTCCGGGCTCCCGGGTCTCCTCGATCAGCTCGGCGATCTGCCGGTAGCGGGGGCCCAACGCCTCCAGCAGCCAATCGTGCCGCAGGACGGCGCCGTGCGTCTTGCCGCCGGCGCGCATCCGGATCTCGACGCGGTCGTCGCGCCGCAGCCGCCCCAGGCACTCCGGCAGCAGGTCGTAGAGCTGCTGCTCCGTCCGGGCCCGGTGGAGGGGATCGAATCGCGTGTGCCGCACGAACAGCTCCGCGATCAGCTTCACGGCGGCGTCGTGCAGCGACGCCAGCCCGGCCTGCGCGTTGGTGCCCACGCCGGTGCGCATCAGCGACGTGGTGAAGCGCAGGCCCGTGACCACGGCGCGGTGAAGCTGGAGGTCCACGTGGACGAGATTGTGGCCGGATTCGGAGGCCGGCGTGGCCGCGACCGCGGCGTCCACCATGCCCGCCACGGGCATGGAGCACGACTGGGCGATCCCGAGCAGCAGACCGAGCTGGGCGTGGCTGAAGGAGCCCGGAACCGCGAAGACCACGCCGTCGCAGCCCTCCCGGACGTGGCCCCAGATCTGGGACAGGTGCGCGCAGGCGAGGTCGGCCTGGGTTCGCGCGAGCGGCGTGGGCCGGGGCAGGGGGTCGAGGGCGAGCCGGTCCCAGAAGCGGCTGTGGACGTGCCGCGGCTGGAGTCGCGCCTGCTCGCGGGCCTCCGCGCCGACCACCAGCTGCTCCCCGTCCACCAGGGCGTAGCCGGGACTCTCGGGCAGCAGCGTGCCCTGCCGGGCGATCGTGACGCCGGCGTCGTTCAGCTCGATCGCAACGGTCGGCACGCCTCGGGCTCCGTTCGGTGCGCCTGATTCAGTGCACCCGGAGGTGGCCGATCAGGTGCTGGTCGCAGTAGCTCTCCGTGTCGAACACGAGTCGCTCCTGGTGCAGCTGTAGCTGGTGCAGTGCGAACATCAGGAAGATGCTCAGCACCAGCGCGATGAAGGTCGAGTTGAACGCGACGCCGAGACTCTGCGTGACGCCGGCGATGTCTCCCTCGACCGCGCGGTGCGCCTGCGCGAGCGCCTCGCCGATGCCCCGGACCGTCCCGATGAATCCGATCGACGGAATCGCCCACGCGATGTAACGGACCATGGAGAGCTCCGATTCGAGCCGATCGGACTCGGACTCGCACACCGTGTGCACCGCCGTCGAGACGTCCTGGATGCTGCCCGTCGAGTGGAATCGGTGCAGGGCCGTGAGCAGCGCGCGTGGCAGCAGGAAGCCCTGCACCGCCTTGGGCAGCGCCTGGATGTGGCGCGCGTACTCGCGGGTGTCCTCGGGCAGGATCTTCATGCCGCCGGACACGGGAACGAGTTCCAGCTGCAGCAGCTTGTGCTCCCGGACGGCGCTCGCTCCCTTGTAGACCATGATCGCCAGCGCCCAGATCATCAGGATGAAGCAGGTTTCCTGTTCGTAGTCGCGGATCAACACCCACGGCGAGCGCCTGGCGACGAAGTCCTCTTCCTCCTGCATCCGAAGGGCGTCCTCGCGCAGGATGGCGTCGGCGTTGGGACGGACGAACGAGACGTAGATCGCGTGAACGAGCAGGATCGCGACGATCAGCGAGAAGGCCTGGACGACGAACTCGACCGGAAAGGGCCTCTGCGTCGGAGACTTGGGTTCGGCCATCGCCGCGTCAGATGTCCACGGGAAAGGACACGGAGCTGCCGGCCGGCACGTGCTCGCTCGGGTCGAAGCGGCTCTCGGGCCCGCGCGCGCGCTCCGCCTCGGCCGGGGCGGGGCGCGCGGACTCCGGGGCCGGAGACGCGCCTCGCGCCGGCGCGTCGGGCGGCGGCCCGGGCTCTTCCGCCGCGGTGTCCGGTGCGCCGGCGGGCGGAGCCGTGTCGGTCTGGGCGGCGGCCGCGACGGCGAAGGCGCACGCCGCGGCGATCGCGAGCCCGGCGGTGCGCCGGCGGCGTTGCGAGGGCGGGCGGGGCGGACGTCGAATTCGCGGCAAGGGGCCTCCGGGTCGCGCCACCGAGGATACCCAACCGGGGCCGCGAGGAGATCGGCGTCGCGACGGCGCCCGCGAGAAGGGGCCGGGCGGAGACTCCGGCGCTACCGTCCGGCGTCGGGGCACAGCGGGGGACCGCCGGCGGAGGAATCCCCTTGATCGAGAGGATCCCCTTCGGACGCACCGGCCACGCGAGCAGCCGCGCGATCTTCGGTGCCGCGGCGCTGGGCAGCATGAAGCCGGACCGGGCGGAAGGCGTGCTCGCGCTGCTCCTCGAGTACGGCGTCAACCACATCGACACCGCCGCCGCCTACGGCGACTCGGAGCTGCGGGTGGCGCCGTGGCTGCGCGAGCACCCGGGCGCCTTCTTCCTCGCCACCAAGACGGGCGAGCGGACGCGCGCGGGGGCTCGCGAAGGGCTCGAGCGATCTCTCGAGCGGCTCGGCGTGGACCGGGTCGACCTGCTCCAGCTCCACAACCTCGTGGACCCCGAGGAGTGGGAGATCGCACTGGGGCCCGGAGGCGCTCTCGAGGCCGCCGTCGCGGCGCGCGAGGAGGGCCTCGTGCGCTTCATCGGCGTGACGGGGCATGGGACGCGGGCCGCCGAGATGCACCTGCGCAGCCTCGAGCGCTACGCGTTCGACTCCGTCCTGCTTCCCTGCAACTTCGCAATGTTGCAGAGCCCGGAGTACCGGGCCGACTTCGAGGCGCTGGTCGAGCGCTGCCGGCAGCGCGGCGTCGCCGTGCAGACGATCAAATCCGTCGCGCGGCGGCGTTGGGTCGGCGATGCGGGCCCGCGCTTCAGCTGGTACGAGCCGCTGCGGGACCCGGACGCGATCCGGCGCGCCGTGCACTACGTGCTGCGCACACCGGATGTCTTCCTCGACACGTCCAGCGACGCGACGATCCTGCGGGAGATCCTGGAGGCTGCGAGCGGCTTCGAGGTCGCTCCGTCCGACGCGGTGATGCGGCGCGACGCCTCCCGGCACGGGATCGAGCCGCTCTTCGTCCGCGGCGTCTCCGACGCGATCTGATCGCTGCAAGATCCGCGGCTCAGCCGCCGAGCGGGCCCGCCGACGAAACCTCGTAGCGCCGGATCTTCATCTCCTTCACGCCGAGGTCCGGGATGGCCTTCTGGAACGTCGCCATGTGGGGGCTCTTGAAGTGGGCATCGAGGGCGTCCTGGGAGTCCCACTCCTCGAAGATGTGGATGAGCCCCTCGTCGTGGAGGTCGGTGGAGAAGGTGTAGGCGAGGCAGCCCTTCTCGCGCCGGGTCGCCTCCATCACGTCGACGGCGGCGGCGATGGCGGCTTCCCGCTTCGAGGGGTCGATCCGGATGTGTCCGGCGATCACGAGCATGCTGTTCTCCTCACGGTGCAGGATATCGCGAGTGCCCCTCCATTCTACCGTCGCCGGCCCGGCGCCGCGCGTAGCTCCCGGGTGTGCGCCCGTCGGGGGCGCTGGCGCCCGCGCGAGGCTTTCTCAAGCCTCGCGATCGTCGGCCGAAACGTCCGGGCGATGCCGGAGAATCGAGCAGGCCCGGGGGGGCGCGTCGGCGGGGGCGAGTCCCCGCCCGGCGCGGCGCTGCCCATCGAGGCGCTCGCCGAGGACGCGCGCAGCCTCACACCGGAGGCCTTCGAGGCGCGGCACGGGAGCGGGTTCCTGATGGTCTCGGCCGCGGGCGGCCGGGCTTCGAAGGGCAGCACCTCCACCCACCTGTACCTGGAGGGCGAGGACGGCGACCCGGGCGCGCGCACCGCGAATCTGGCGGTGGTGGTGTACCCGCTCCAGCCGAAGGCGAGCTCCGACGAGCACCTCGTGACGATCGGTCGCGAGACCCGGCACGACGTCGTGATCCCCGACCCGAGCGTCTCGCGCTTTCACGCCTTCGCCAAGTCCGTCGGCGACGGCACCTTCCTGCTCCAGGACATGGGCTCCACCAACGGCACCAGCGTGAACGGCGTTTCCGTCCCGCCCCGCGGCGCGGGCCCGCCGACGTCGGTGAAGCCCGGCGACACCGTGAGGGTCGGCCAGGTGGAGTTCACGTTCACCGACGCGAGGGCGCTGCACGAGTTCGCGCTTCAGGTCGGCGGCTGAACTTCGCTCGATCCGACTTCGCATCCCGCTACCGGCCGGCTGCGCCGAAGCTGCGCGCGACCTGCACGGCAGCTGCGGATCGCGCCGTGCCTCCCGCGTCAGCCTTCGGCGTGGCGCGCGTTCCTCCGATGAGTGGAGGGACGGCGGGTTCCTGCACCCGCGTTCGTTGGGAGGCCCCGTGCGCGGTCGCGTGCGCATCTCGATGCCGGCGCTCAGCCTCGCGCTGACGCTCGCGTGCGCGGGGCCGCAGGCTCCGGCCGCGCCGCGGCCGCCGGCTCCCGCGACGTCTTCTTCGGTGGCTCCCGCATCCGCCCGCGCCAACGTGGCGCGCACGGCGGTCTCGATGATCGGCGCGCCCTACCGCTACGGGGGGAAATCGCCCAGCGGCTTCGACTGCAGCGGGCTGGTCTTCTACAGCTACGCGAAGGCGGGGTTCTCGGGGCTGCCGCGAACGGCGTCCGCACTCGAGCGTCGCGCCCGGCCCATCCCGCTCGCGGAGCTCCAGCCGGGTGACCTGCTCTTCTTCGACCTCATCGGAAAGAAGACCGCCCACGTGGCCATCTACGTCGGCGATCGCACCTTCGTCCACGCGCCGTCGGGCGGCAAGCAGGTCGAGAAGGTGGACTTCGACCACGTCTACTGGGGCCCGCGTCTCGGACGGGCGGGCCGCGTGGAGTTCTGAGCGCCTGCCGGCTCAGCTCCGCGACAGCTCGCGCGTGAGGCTTTGCTTCAGGAGCTCGAGCTCGGCGCCGGGCTGGCGGGTCCCGGCGCTTTCGAGGGTCAGCACCGACGCCAGGCCCGACAGCACGGACAGGGTGTAGTGCTGGAGGACGTGTTGCCGGCGGCGCGAGACGGGAGCGTCGCCGAAGATCCGCATCCAGATCCGATCCCAGGCCGAGAACAAGCGCTGCTGCCAGGTGGGCTCGTCCGGCACCTCCTCGCGCCCGGCCTCGTCGAGCAGGATCTCGAACGTGGAGCGGTAGAGGGGACTCGCGATGTGCTCCCAGGCGCGGTCGATGAAGAGCGACGTGCGCTTCTCGAGGCTGGCTTCCTCGCTGGAGACGTCGTCGAGCCGCGCGGCGAAGCGGTCGAAGGAATTCTCCAGAACGGCGACCAGGATCCCGTGCTTGTCACCGAAGTGGTGCTGGACCGCACCCCAGGTCACGCCGGCCCGGCGCGTGATCTCCGCGGCCGTCGTCCGGGCGAAGCCCACCTCGGCGATGCTCTCGACCACCGCCGCGATGATCCGGGCGCGGGTCTCGGCCGTGCGCTCTGCGTGGGTGCGACGCTCGCGGGCTCGGACGGGCAGCCGGATGGGCTTCGCGTCAGCCATTCCCCGGCTTCCGTTCGGCGCGGAGCTGGCGCACCAACTGGCTGGCGATGGCCGCGGGGGGCCAGCCCGCGTAGTGGGCGACGTGGACGACCAGTGCGTCGATCGCCTCGTCGGACAGGTCGCCGCTGCGCATGGCGGCGCTGAGGTGGAGCTTGAGCGTGGGCTCGTTGCCCAGGCACATGAGGATCGTGAGCGTCACCAGCCGCCGGTCGCGCACCGAGAGCCTCGGATCGGACCACACCTCCGCGAAGAGGTGATCGAAGGTGACGTCGAGGAAGGAGTCGCCCCGCACGTCCGGAACCTTGAACTGCATCACCTCCGCAAACCGAGCCAGGCCCTTCTCGCGCTGCTTCGAGTCCGCCACGCTGCCCTCCTTGTTAGCGACGATTCTCGTCTTCGAGCCCGTACACGCGCGCCATGATCTGAGACGCGAGCTCCGTGCCGGGCAGGGCGACCCCGGCCTCGCGAGCCAGCTGGAGCGTCCAGGCCAGGTCCTTCTCCGCCAGTGCCACGTGGCCGCGAAGCACCCTCTGCATGTCTTCGCTGCGGCGGGCCTCGTCGGGAAGCTTGTGGATCGCGAGGAAGCGCTGCATCGGTTCCGACAGGATGCCGTTGGACCGGGTGACCTCCTCGAGCACCTCCTGGGGTAGGCCGATGGCCCGGGCCAGGGCGGCGCCTTCGTAGGCTGCGGTCCAGGCCAGGTAGGTCATCAGGTTGTTGCAGAGCTTGACCCGGGCGCCGTTTCCCAGGGCACCGGCGTGGACGATCTTCCGCGCCGAGGTCTCGAAGGCCGGGCGGCAACGCTCCAGGTGCCGCGCGTCGCCACCCACCATGTAGGTGAGCTCGCCCTGCTCGGCCCCGCCCGCGCCACCGGTGATGCAGGCGTCGATCACGCCCACGTCGCGCTCGGCCGCGGCGGCGGCCACCTCTTCCACCGTCTGGGGCAGGACGGTGCTGTGGATGGCGATCACGCTTCCCGGTGCCGCGCCGGCCAGGAGGCCGAAGTCGCCGTAGACCGCCTGGCGAACGTCGGCGTCGTCGCGCACGCAGATCCCGATCGAGTCGGCGGCGGCGGCCAGCTCCCGCGGCGAAGCGGCCCTCTTCGCTCCCAGCAGGGCGAGCTCGCGCACGGGGGCGTCGTCGATGTCGTAGACGGTCGTCTCGAGGCCGCCCTGCACCAGGCGCTTCGCCATCGGCTTGCCGATGTTCCCGAGCCCCACGAACCCCGCGCGGTGCGCCATGAGATCCCCCGTGCCGTGGCGATTCAGGGTGGACAGGGTACGCGAGATTTACATTGCAAACAATATGTAAATTGATTAGGTTGCTCCGACGCGCGCCGGAGGAGCCCTCCCGTTGGTCGAGTTCAACCCCTACGCCTACGCGATCCACGAGGACCCCTACCCCGTCTACCGGAGGCTGCGGGACGAGGCGCCGCTGTACCGCAACGAAGAGCTCGGCTTCTGGGCGCTCTCCCGCCACGCCGACGTTCTCGCGGCCTTCAAGGACACCGAGGGCTTCTCCAACCGCTACGGCGTCTCTCTCGATGCCGACGCCTTTCACGAAGGCGCCGACACCACGATGTCGTTCCTGGCCATGGACCCCCCGCGCCACACGCGCATGCGCGCGCTGGTCTCGCGCGGCTTCACGCCGCGGCGCGTGTCGGCGCTGGAGCCGCGAATCCGTGAGATCGCGATCCGGCACTGCGAGCGCTTCGTCGACCGCGGCGCCTGCGATTTCGTCGCGGACTTTGCCGGGAAGCTCCCGATGGACGTGATCAGCGAGCTGATCGGAGTTCCCGAGGAGGACCGCGCCACGATCCGCAGCTGGGCCGACCTCGTGGTCCACCGCGAGGAGGGCGTCGAGGGCTTGCCGGCTACGACCCTCGAGTCGGCTGCTCGGATGCTCAACTATTTCGTCGAGATGCTGGAGGATCGCAGGCGGCACCGCCGCGACGATCTCACCGGCGCGCTGATCGAGGCCGAGATCGGCGGCGATCGCCTGACCGATCACGAGATCATCGGCTTCCTCTTCCTGATGAGCGTCGCCGGCAACGAGACCACCACCAAGCTGCTCGCCAACGCCGTCTACTGGCTGTGGAAGAATCCGTCCGAGCGGGCCCGGGTGCGCGACGATCCCAGCCGGATCCCGCGTTGGGTGGAGGAGACGCTGCGCTACGACAACTCCACGCAGGCCCTGGCGCGGCTCGTCGCGAAGGACGTGGAGATCCACGGCCAGCGGCTGCGGGAAGGCGACAAGCTCGTGCTGCTGGTGGGCTCCGCCAATCGGGACGAGCGCGTCTTCGAGGATCCGGACCGCTTCGACATCCTGCGCGACACCAGTGCGCTGCTCTCGTTCGGGCGCGGGAACCACTTCTGCATGGGAGCGGCCCTGGCCCGCCTGGAGGGTCGGGTGGCCCTGGAGGAGGTGCAGCGGCGCTTCCCCGACTTCGAGATCGACGCCGGCGGGGTCGAGCGGGTCCACTCGGTGAACGTGCGCGGCTTCGCGGCGCTGCCCATCAAGTTCTGAGGGCCGGAGGATCCGATGCCGCTCGTGGAGCTGAACCCCGAGACCCGCAACCTGATCGACGGCAGGCTCGTCGAGGCCAGCAACCGGGCGACCTTCGAGAACTGGAACCCCGCCACCGAGGAGGTGCTGGGGGTCTGTGCCGACGGCACCCAGGACGACATGGAGGCCGCCATCGCGGCGGCGCGCCGGGCCTTCGACGAGACCGACTGGGCCGGCGACGCCCCGTTTCGCCGGCGCTGTCTCGAGCAGCTCCACGCCGCCCTCAGCGAGGAGAAGGAGCAGCTCCGCGCCATCGTGGTCCGCGAGGCGGGCGCGCCGCTCACGCTCACGCCGTGGATGCAGATCGACGCCCCCATCGACATGCTGTCGTACTGGGCCGAGAAGGCCGGGAGCTATCCCTACGAGAAGCGGATGGACCCGGTCCCGTTCATGGGGCGGTCCCAGGGGCGCATCCTGCGCCGCGAGCCCGCCGGCGTGGTGGGCGCCATCACGCCGTGGAACGTCCCCTTCTATCTCAACGTGGCGAAGATCGGCCCGGCCCTGGCGGCGGGCTGCGCGGTGGTCCTCAAGCCGGCGCCCGACACGCCCTGGTGTGCCACGCAGATCGGCCGGATCGCGGCCGAGCGGACCGATCTTCCGCCCGGCGTGCTCAACATCGTGGCGTCGTCGGACCACGGCGTGGGCGAGGTGCTCACGACCGATCCCCGCGTGGACGTCGTCACCTTCACCGGCTCCACCGCTACGGGTCGGCGCGTCATGGAGTGCGCCGCCGCCTCCGTGAAGAAGCTCTTTCTCGAGCTGGGCGGGAAGTCCGCCAACGTGATCCTCGACGACGCCGACTTCCCGAGCGTGCTGCCCGGGGCCGCCATGACCTGCGTCCACGGGGGCCAGGGCTGTGCCATCACGACCCGCCTGCTGCTGCCGCGCTCCCGCTACGAGGAGGGGCTGGCGATCGTGAAGGCGGCCTTCGAGAGCTGGAGCTACGGCGACCCCACCGACCGCGCCAATCTCCAGGGCCCGCAGATCAGCAGGAAGCAGCAGGAGCGCGTGCTCGCGTACATCGAGAAGGGTCGGCGCGAGGGCGCGCGTCTGGTGGTCGGCGGGGGCGTTCCCGCGCATCTGCCCCGGGGCTTCTACGTAGAGCCCACGCTGTTTGCCGACGTGGCGCCCGACTCCACCATTGCCCAGGAGGAGATCTTCGGGCCCGTGCTCTGCGCCATTCCCTTCGAGGACGACGACGACGCGGTTCGGATCGCCAACGACTCGATCTACGGGCTCTCGGGCTCCGTCACCAGCGCCGACAGGGAGCGCTCGCTGGCCGTGGCCCGGCGCATCCGCGCCGGGACGATCGCCGTCGACGGGGCGCAGTGGTTCCACGTGGACACGCCCTTCGGCGGCTACAAGCAGAGCGGACTGGGGCGCGAGAACGGTGTGCAGGGCTTCGAGGAGTACCTCGAGACCAAGGTGATGGCCGTGCCCTGGAAGGGCTGAAACGCCGGGAATCCCGTCGTGAAGCCGATGCCGGCAGCTGGTTCGCGCGCCCGCCGGCTTGACACCTCGCAGGCCGGGCGGGAGAGTGTCGGCGGGGGCGAAGGAGGGGCCGTGCCCCGATACAACTACGAGCGTCTCTCCGGTCAGGACACGACCTTTCTCCTCTGGGAGACGCCCAGCCTCCACATGCACGTGGCGTCCACCCATATCTTCGAGCTCGGGCCGCTCGCCACCGAGGAGGGCGGCGTCGCCTTCGAGGAGTTCAAGCGCTTCACCGAATCGGTCCTGCACCGGATCCCCCGCTACCGGCAGAAGCTCAAGTGGATCCCCATCGAGGACCGGCCGGTCTGGGTCGACGACGCGCACTTCAGCATCGACTACCACCTGCGGCACACGAGCCTCCCGAAGCCCGGCTCGGAGCAGCAGCTCAAGAAGCTCGCCGCCCGGGTCATGGCCCAGCAGCTGGATCGGGACCGCCCGCTCTGGGAGATCTGGGTGGTGGAGGGATTGGAGCGCGAGCGCTTTGCCATGATCAGCAAGGTCCACCACTGCATGATCGACGGGGCCTCGGGGATCGACATCTCCCAGATCCTCATGCGGACGACCCCCGACCGGACGATCAAGAGGGGCCCGCGCTACATCCCTCGGCCCGAGCCGACGCGGCGCGAGCTGCTGCTCGACGCGGCCCGCGACCGGATCGGCCTGCCGCTGCGGGTGCTGCGGAGCTTCCGCGAGTTCCGGCGCGAGACCGAGAACCTGCGCGACGAGATCGCGCTGCGGACGGGGGCGGTGCGGGACGCGATTGCCAGCCAGTTTTCGGCCGCGCCGCAGACGCCGATCAACGGACCCCTGGGCCCGCATCGGCTCTTCGACTGGTGGAGCGTTCCGCTCGCCGACATGAAGGCGCTGCGGCGCGCCTTCGACTGCACGGTGAACGACGTCGTGCTGACGGTGGTGACCGGGGCGTTCCGCGAGTTCCTCGGGCGCCGCCAGGTCCGGCCCGACGAGATCGACTTCCGGGTCCAGGCCCCCGTGAGCGTCCGCAGCGCTCGGGAGCGGGGGAGGCTCGGCAACCGCGTCTCCGCGTGGCTGGTGCGCCTGCCCGTCGGCGAGCCCGACCCGCGCAAGCAGCTCGAGCGCATACACGCGACGACGCAGGAGCTGAAGGACTCCCATCAGGCCCTGGGCGCCGACATGATCCTCAGTGTGATGGAGCTCATGCCGAACGCGCTGCTCTCGCTCGGGGCGCAGGCCGCGTCGGGCACGATGAACTCGATCGTGACGAACGTACCGGGCCCCCAGTTCCCCCTCTACGCGCTGGGCTCGGAACTGCTCGCCATGTACCCGCAGGTGCCGCTGCTCCGGAACGTGGGTCTCGGGATCGCGCTGATCAGCTACAACGGGCGCGTGTGCTGGGGGTTCAACGCCGACCTGGGCCTGGTGCCCGATCTGGCCGACTTCGTCGCGCTGATCCGGAAAGCCTTCGAACGGCTGGCGGAGGTGGCGGAGGTGAAGCTCTCCCCGCCCGATGCCCGGGTCGGCGCCTGACTTCACTGCGAAACGTCGACTGAACCATGAGCGCGTCGCAGTACATCCTCTCCATCGACCTGGGCACGGGCGGCCCGAAGGTGGCCCTCGTCCGCGACGACGGCGAGATCGTCGCCTCGGCGCTGCGATCGGTGCAGACGCGCCGGATTCCGCCCGCCGGCGCGGAGCAGGACCCCGAGGAGATCTGGGACGCCATCCGGAGCGCCGCAAAGCAGGTCGTCCACGCAGCGGGAAAGCCCGCCCGCGCCATTCTGGGGGTGACCTGCGCGAGCCAGTTCTTCTCGATTGTGCCCATCGACGCGGCGGGCCGACCCGTCTCGAACCTGATCCTGTGGATGGACGGCCGCGGCGCCCCGTACGCTTCGGAGATCCACCGGGCCCACCCGGACGCGTTCGCGAAATGGATCGAGATCAACGGCATGCCGCCACTACCGTCGGGAAACGACTCCCTGTCGCACATGCTCTTCCTCCGGAACGAGCGTCCCGACGTCTACGAGCGGAGCGAGAAGTTCGTCGAGCCCATGGACTTCGTCACCGCCCGGCTCACGGGCATCTGCACCGCGAACGCCTGTACGGCGTTCCCCATGCTGCTCACCGACAACCGCCGGCTCGACGCGGTCCGCTATCACGAGGAGCTTCTCGGCCTCTCCGGCCTCGACCGGGAGAAGCTCCCGGACCTGGTGGAGGTGGGCTCCTGTGTCGGGACGCTCCGGGAGGACGTGGCCCGGGAGATCGGGCTGCCTCCCGGTGCGAAGGTCTTCTCCGGCGTAAACGACACCCAGGCCGTCTCGATCGGGGCCGGGGCGTTCCGGGAAGGCCGCGGCGGGATCAACATCGGAACGACCTGCCAGGTGCTCGCCCACGTGGAGGCCATGCGGACGGACATCGAGAACGCGATCTTGAGCATGCCCAGCCCGCTCCCCGGCCGCTACGCGGTCATGGCCGAGAACGGGCTCGGCGGGAAGACGCTGGAGCACTTCCTCCGCAACGTGATCTTCTCGAACGACGCGCTGGCCGACCATGCGACCGCGGACCCCTTTTCCGACCTCGAGCAGACCCTCCGGTCGGCGCCGCCCGGGAGCGGCGGACTCCTCTACCTTCCGTGGCTCGAGGGATCGCACTCCCCGTCCGCCAACCCCAGGATGCGAGGCGGCTTCCTGAATCTCTCCCTGGAGACGACGCGAGCCCGGATGGTCCGCGCCGTCCTGGAAGGAGTCACCTTCGGACTGCGGTGGCTGCTGCCCGCCGTCGAGCGCTTCGCCGGGCAGGGCTTCGACGAGCTGAGCTTCTCCGGCGGCGGGGCCGTCTCGGACGAGTGGTCGCAGATCGTCGCGGACGTCATGGACCGGCCGGTGCTCCAGCTCGCGGACGCGCGCTACGTCAACAATCGCGCGACCGCCTTCCTCGCCTTCGAGAAGCTGGGCGTCGTCACGCCGGACGACATCGAGAAGCTCTGCCGCATCAAGCGCCGCTACGAACCGAAACCCGAGAACCGGGACGTGTACGAGAAGCTGTTCCAGCAGTTCCTGGCCGCCTACCGTCAGAACCGCCCCATCTTCGAGGCGCTCAACGCCTAGGCGCGGGGACGAGAGAGGGCCCGCGCGGCCCTCCGGACCGCTCGAACGCTCGCGAGGCGAGCCACGGAGGTACGACCATGGCAAGCAGCAGCAAGGGCCCCCTCGGCGATCTCTACCCCTATGCGGACCGATTGGGCGTGATCGATCGCCTGCCGGAAACGGGGCGGCCCCGGGAGGAGATCCTGCGCGAGCTTCGGCAGATCGCCGAGGAGGAGGACGGCTCCTGGCAGACGGGGCAGTGCTCCGGGACGATGTACTGCGGCGACACGTCGCACTACGAATTCCTGAACGAGGTGTTCTCCTGCTACTCCCACGTGAACGCGCTCCAACGCGACATCTGCCCCAGCGCGACGCGTTTCGAGGGCGAGATCGCGGCGATGGCACTCGATCTCATGCACGCCGAAGCCGCGCAGGGCGCCGGCCCGGACGCGAAGCCCTGCGGCGCGGTCACTTCCGGCGGAACGGAGAGCATCCTCAGCGCGGTGCTGATGTATCGGGACAAGTTCCGCGCGGAGCGAGGCATCACCGCGCCCGAGATGATCCTGCCCGTGACGGCGCACCCCGCCTTCCAGAAGGGCGCTCACCTCTTCGGCGTCGCCGTCGTGCACGCGCCCATGGATCCGGAGACGACCCTCGTGGACGTCGATTTCGTGCGGCGCCACATCAACGACAACACCATCGCGCTGGTCGGCTCGGCCGGGAACTATCCGTACGGAACGATCGACCCCATCGAGGAGCTGTCGGAGCTCGCGGTGCGCCATGGTGTCGGGCTGCACGTCGACGGCTGCCTGGGGGGCTTCATTCTTCCCTGGGGCGAGCAGCTCGGCTACGACATCCCGGTGTTCGACTTCCGCCTTCCGGGCGTGACCACCATCTCGGCCGATACCCACAAGTACGGATTCGGTCTCAAGGGCACGTCGGTGCTGCTCTACCGCGATCGGGCCCTGCGCCGCTATCAGTACTTCACGACTCCGGAGTGGCCCGGCGGCAAGTACAACTCCCCGGGCATCGCCGGCAGCCGGTCCGGCGGGCTGCTGGCGGCCACGTGGGCCTCGATGGTGAGCCTGGGGAGAGAGGGCTACCGGCGCTACGCCAGGGCCATCTTCGAGACCAGTTTCGCGATGCAGCGGGCCGTTCGCAGCCATCCGGAGCTTCGGATGCTGGGGGAGCCTACCTTCTGCTTCTCGTTCACGTCGGACGCGTTCGAGATCTATCACCTCAACGACTTCATGAAAGAGCGCGGCTGGCGCTTCAACGGTCAGCAGTACCCCGACGCCATTCACATGTGCGTGACGCGCCCCCAGACCCGGCCCGGCGTGGTCGAGAGGTTCGCGGAGGATCTCGACGCCGCGGTGAAGTACGCGCTCGACCCGCCGCGCGAGAAGCCCCTGTCGGCCGCGATCTACGGCGGCGTGCCCAGGGACGTGCCGGGGATCCAGGAGGCCGTGAAGGGCGCGCTCTTCAAGTACCTCGACGCCTGCCAGGATCTCCCCGGCGCCGGCGACTGAGGTACGCTGTCCGACACCGGCGAGGCGGCTGGAGGTCGACGTGAGCGCGTTGGTCCGGATGATGAAGGGCACCCTGGTCGTCGGCGCCGGTCTCGTCGCACTGGGCGCGCTGGCCATCGGGGTCTGCGGGGATCGCGACATCCCGCCCGAGGTGTTGGTCCGCCGCTACGCCAGTCCGGCGTCCCGGTTCATCGAGCTCGACTCCGGTACGGTCGCTCACGTGCGCGACCAGGGGAACCCGGGCGGCGAGGTGCTGGTCCTGGTTCACGGATCGAACGCGTCGCTTCACACGTGGGAGCCCTGGGTGGCGATCCTCGGCGGCGAGTTCCGGGTGATCTCGATGGATCTTCCGGGGCACGGCCTCACCGGGCGCACCGTGGAGGACGATTACTCCATCGATGCCATGGCGGCCTTCGTCGACGAGGTGACCCGCCAGCTCGGCGTCGAGCGCTTCCACCTGGCGGGCAACTCCATGGGAGGCCGGGCCGCCTGGATCTACGCGCTCGACCATCCGGGACGGCTCGACCGCCTCATCCTGATCGACGCCTCGGGCCACCCCGACGCAGACGACGAGGAGGAGGCACTGGGCTTCCGCCTCGCCCGCATGCCGATCGTGAGCCGCCTGATGCACTTCGTCACGCCGCGGAGCGTGATCGAGAAGACGCTACAGAGCGCGTTCGCCGATCCGGCGCTCGTCACCGACGAAATGGTGACGCGCTACCACGAGCTGCTGCTTCGCGAGGGATCGCGGGAGGCCAGCGCCGCGCGCTTCCGGCTGCCGGTGGAGACCGAGCGCGTGGAGGAGCTTCCCCGCATCCCGAACCCCACGCTGATCCTCTGGGGCGAGGAAGACCGCCTGGTTCCCGTTGCGGACGCGCAGCGCTTCGCGAGCGCAATCCCGGACAGCACGCTCCGCATCTACACCGGTGTCGGACACATCCCGATGGAGGAGGCCCCGGCGCGCAGCGCCGCGGACGTCCGGGCCTTCATCCACGGAACCCTCTAGGAGTTGCCGATACCCCCGACACCCGGGCGCTCCGCCCGTTCGCCGAAAGCGGGAGACCGGCGCGGTCTTCACCTGCTCGCGCTCTGGTCCTTCGCGATCGCCCAGCCGCTTCTCGACGTCCTCGCCCGGGCCCCCGACTTCTTCGTCGTGCGCCACCTGCGGCCCGCGGAGATCCTGGCGCTGTTGCTGGCCCTGATCGTCGGACCGCCGCTGCTGCTGTGGGGCAGCGTACGGCTCGTCGCCCTCGGGTCGCCGAAGGCGGCGAGCGTCGTGCATGTCTTCTGGGTCGCGCTGCTGGCCGCACTGGTCGTGCTCCCCCCGTTGGACCGCGGCGCGTGGCTGCCGCCTTGGCCGCTTCTCGGACTCGCCGTCCTCGCCGGCGCGGGCTTCGCGCTCGCCTATCGACACGCCGCACCGCTGCGCTCCGCGCTGTCGCTGCTCGCGCTCGCACCGATCGTCTTCGCTGCGGTCTTCCTCACCGAGCCGCGGATCGCGTCGCTCGTCGCACCCGGGCGCGGTGCCGACGCCGCGCCGGGACCCCCCGTCGCGAGCGAGACTCCCGTCGTGCTCGTGGTGTTCGACGAGCTGCCCCTGAGCTCCCTGCTCGACGCCCGGGGTGCCATCGATCCCGTCCGCTACCCGAACTTCGCACGCCTGGCTCGCGACTCCACCTGGCTGCGCGGCGCCACCACGGTCGCCTCCATGACGGTCGAGGCGATTCCCGCGATCCTCAGCGGACGCTATCCCCCGCTCGACCGCGTGCCCGCCACCGCCGCGGCCCACCCGCGCAATCTCTTCTCGCTGCTGTCCCCGCACTACGCCCTCAACTTCCACGAGACCGGTACGGCGCTGCATCCGGCCACCGCGCAGCGCAGGCGTCCTCTCGTCGGGGCGGGGCGGTCGGCGGCGGATCTCGCGCGGGTGGCGCTGCAGGTGCTGATCCCCGACCCCTGGCGCGCCCGGCTGACCCCCGTCGACGAGGCGTGGGGC
>JAOTUO010000245.1 GCA_029863845.1 Myxococcales bacterium | reverse complement strand
CGCTGCGAGCCGGAAGCAGCGTCACCTGAACGGGCGCTCCCCCGTGGAGTCCGACCCCCGTGCACGAGACCTTCTCCGCGACCGTCCGCTGTTTCACCACGCCCTCCCCCCGGAGCCCCCCCGCTCGGATGCAAGCAACCCCGGCCCGAGATGGAAGCAAGGCCCGTGCCGACCCGGATCCAATCGACTCTTTCTTGAGGGAAATTGAATAGTTATAAGTTAGGTGGGGGGGCTTCGACCCGCCCGCATGGATCCCCATTCGTCACCGGATCGTGACACCCCGGTCACGCGCCGTGACGAACCCGTCACGGCGCGCGAGCCCAGCGCGCCTCAGCCGGTCAGCGACTGCTTGAGCTCGACGAGAATATCCCGGGCCGACTGGAAGCGGTTCGCCGGATCCTTTTCCAGACAGCGGTTGATGATCCCCACGAGCATGGGGGGAAGGTCGGGGGCGAGGTTGCTCGGGTCGGGAGGCGCGGTGTGGACGTGGTGGTAGGGCAGATTCCCCTCGCGGAAGGGGAGCGTGCCGGTGCCCAGCTCGAAGATCGTCACCCCCAGCGAGTAGATGTCCGTGCGGTGATCCACGTTCTTGCCGAGCGTCTGCTCGGGGCTCATGTAGTACGGAGTCCCGGAGACGACGGTCGTGTGGTTGCGGACCTCTTCGACGACCTTGGCCAACCCGAAATCCATGATCTTCGCCTTGCGGTCACGCGTCCACATCGTGTTGGCCGTCTTGATGTCGCGGTGCACGATCTTCTTGTCGTGGGCGTAGGAGAGGGCCTCGCACATCTGCGCGAGTACGTGCACGATGCCCGGGGGTGAGATCTTGCCCTTCCGCTTCACGATCTCCTTGAGCGTCTTGCCGTCCACGTACTCCATGGCGATGTAGAAGACGCCGTCCTGCTCGCCGGCGTCGTAGACCGTCACGATGCCCGGGTGGTTGAGCTGGGCGGCGCTCTTCGCCTCGCGCAGGAAGTTCTTGAGCGCTTGCGGGTTCTCCTTGAGCGTCTCGGGCAACACCTTGAGCGCCACGGTGCGGTCCAGCACCGTGTCCTCGGCCTTGTAGACGATGCCCATTCCGCCGCGGCCGAGGGTGCCGCAGATGCGGTAGCGGCCGGCCTGGTGCGAGATGCCGCCGGATTGCGATGCCACGACCGCGGCCGCCACCGTCGTCGGCGGCGTCTGGCTGTGCAGGATCTCCCGGGTTCGTCCAAGGCGTTCCTCGACGTCCTGGAAATGGTAGTCGCAGGCGAGGATCTTCTCGTAGAGGAGGCCGGCCTCCCGGATGTCCTGGTTGGCCTCGTAAACCGTGGCCAGGCCGTAGAAGGCGCGGATGTTCTCGCGCGAGAGCTCCTGACCGTCGGTGGCGGCCTTGAGCTTCGTGAGCGCCAGCGACAGCATGCCGCGCTCGCGAAAGATCTCGCCCAGCAGCGCGGAGGCGGCCGCGAAGTCCGGATGCTCGGCCTCGATCTGCTGCAGCACGCCGATGGCCTCGTCGTCGTTCCCGCCTCGGTGTTGAATCTCACCCGCGCGCAGGAACTCACCGGCGCGGACCAGCAGCTCGGCCTCCTTCGCCTCGTCCCCGTCGAGGGCGAAGCATTCGGCGGCGTCGGCGAAGTGTCCGGCGCGCTCGTAGTTGCTCCCGGCGCGCGCGCGGTCGCCCACGACGCGGAACATCTCCGCCGCCTGGACGCAGTCCCCCTGCTTCTCGTAGCACTCGCCGGCCTTTTCGAACTGGTCGAGCGACCGGTAGAGATCGCCGGCCGCGATGCACTCGCCGGCTTCTTCGAAGAAGCGTGCCGCCTGCAGCTCGTCGCCGCGGTCCCGGTGGTGCTCCGCCATCACCCGCGCCGCGGTCTCCTTCTCACCGAGGCTGCGCAGCACGTCGGCGGCGCGCGCAGGCTCCCGGCCCCGGAGGAACAGGTCCGCGGCCTTGGCCTCGCGGCCGTGGCGGAGGGCGATCTCCGCAGCGGCCACGTAACACTCGCCCTTCTCGAGCACGGCCTCCGCCTTGGCGTCGCGGCCCGCCCGTTCGTAGAGACCGCCGGTTCTCTTCACGAGCTTGCGGATCTCGGCCTGCTTGCGGGAATCGCTGCCGCCGGAACCCGTGCTCTCTTCGAGGATCACCTGCTCGAAGCAGCCGGCCGCCTGCTCCCACATTTCGCACTGCTCGTACGCCTCGGCCGCGGGACGCGAGAATCCCGACTCGGCGTAGCAGTTCGCCGCGCGTCGGAAGTCCTTGGCTTTCTCGTACATCTCCGCAGCCACGCTCTTGTTGCCGGCGTGCACGTAGCATTCGGCCGCGCGCTGGAACTCGTTCTGTTGTCCGAAGATGAGCCCCGCAGCCTCGTAGCTCCCCCCCTTCTCGTAGAGCTCGGCCGACTCCAGGAAGCGGTTCTGGTCGTGCCGAATCTCCGCGGCGCGGACGAAATCCTCGGCCGACATGAAGTAGTCGGCCGCCTCGTCGAGCAGGCCGGTCTCGAAGCAGATCTCGGCCGCGTCGGCCGGATTGCCCTTGCGGGCGACGCCGGATGCCACCCGGCGGGCCTTCTTGAGGGTGCGCGGGTCGGTGACCGCCCGCTCGTCGATCTGCACGGCCTCGCCGGTTCCGGTCTTCGCCGAGCCGCGGCCGGTCAGGAAGCTCACCGCCAGAACGACGAGTCCCAGCGGGATCAGGCCGAAGCGCAGCAGCAGGCCCGAGAGGGCTGAGTCGAAGCGTTCCGGGAGATCCTCGGGGAGCCCGAGGGCCTCCAGCGAGGCCAGCAGAGACGCGGTCTTCAGCAGGGCACCGCGAGCGGCCTGGACGAGCGCCTGGTCGGGCTGGTAGGCCGTTGCCAGAGCCACGGCCCCCACAGCGAGCAGTAGGACGCCGGCCGCAATTGCCAGGATTCGACCGATCAGCTGCACGCCGCCACCGCTCGTCTTTCCCCCTACTGGGCCGGGCGGACTCCCGCCCGCCTCGGATCCCCCGTATCGGCCTGCGGCCTCTCGGTTTTGAGTGCGCCCTCTCACTCCGTGCCGCCGAGCTGCGCACGCGTGAGGGCCCGCGCAGTACGGACCGGCGCGCCCCGCAGCCGGGCCGGCTCCCGCCGTCCGTACGCCGGCGCGGCGCGGGTCAGAAGAACCGGGTCTGGGGATCGGCGGGTGGGAGACCGAAGTGGGCGCGGGCCAGTCGCGTCGCGATGCGACCGCGCGGCGTGCGGCCGAGGAAGCCCTCGTGGATCAGGAAGGGCTCGACGACATCCTCCAGGGTTCCCTTGTCCTCGCCCACCGCGGCGGCCAGCGTCTCCAGCCCGACGGGGCCACCGTCGAACTTCTCCAGCAACGTCAGAAGCAGGGTGCGGTCGAGTCGGTCGAAGCCGGCCTCGTCGACGTCGAGACGCTCGAGTGCAAAGCGGGCCCGCTCGTGGCTGATCGCCGTTCCGGAGCCGGGCGCGACCGCGGCGAAGTCGCGGACACGGCGCAGCAGGCGGTTGGCGATGCGGGGCGTCCCCCGCGAACGCGTGGCGATCTCCCGGCGGGCTTCGGATTCGAGCTCCACGGCGAGGACGCGCGCCGAGCGCTCGAGGATCCGCTCGAGGTCCGCCGAGGGGTAGTACTCGAGGCGTGCCGTCCAGCCGAAGCGATCGCGCAGCGGCGAGGTCAGCAGACCGGCGCGGGTGGTCGCCCCGATCAAGGTGAAGTGCGGAATGTCGAGGCGGATCGACTGCGCGCCCGGCCCCTGACCGATCATCAGGTCCAGGTGGTAGTCCTCCATCGCCGGGTAGAGGATCTCCTCGACGACGGGCGAAAGGCGGTGGATCTCGTCGATGAACAGCACATCACCGGCCTGAAGGTTCGAGAGCAGGGCGGCGAGATCGCCCGCCCGCTCCACGGCGGGACCACTCGTCACCCGCAGCGGAGCCGACATCTCGTGGGCGACCACGTGCGCCAGCGACGTCTTGCCGAGTCCGGGCGGACCGTGGAAGAGCAGGTGGTCGAGGGGCTCGGCGCGGTCGCGCGCCGCGCGGATGAACACGCCCAGGTTCTCGCGGAGGCGGTCCTGGCCCACCATCTCGCTCAGCGAGCCCGGGCGAAGCTGCTCTTCGAAGCGCGCCTCATCGGGCGCGGCCTCGGCGCCGAGGGGTGCGCAATCCGCTTTTCGTTCGCTCACCGCGCGAGCCTCCGGAGCGTGACGCGGACGAGCGTCTCGAGCGTCGATTCGGGGCCGGCTTCCTCCTCGGCCCCGGCCAGCGCCCTCTCCGCCTGGGCCTTCGGGTAGCCGAGGTTGAGGAGGGCGGACAAGGTCTGCTCGCGGATCAGCACCGTCGGAGCCGTCTCGCCCGGATCCGCCAGCTCCGACTCGCCCGGTTGGACCATCGCAGCCAGCTCGTGCACCCGGTCCCGCAGCTCTACCAGTATCCGCTCGGCCATCTTGGTGCCCACGCCCGGGGCCGCGCGCAGCGCATTCACGTTGCCGGTGCGAATCGCAGCGAGGAGGTCGGCCGGCGAGATTCCGGATAGGATCGTCTGCGCGAGCTTGGGTCCGACGCGGCTGGCGCGCAGCAGCAGTTCGAAAGCCGCCCGCTCGGTCGTCGCGTAGAAGCCGAACAGCTGGATCGCGCCTTCCCGCGCGTGGGTGTGAACGTGCAGGGCGACGGTCTTTCCCACGTCGGGAAGCTCCGCGAATGTCGACAGCGGAATGTTCAGCTCGTAGCCGACGCCGCCCACGTCCACGACGATGCGTGTGGGACCCAGCTCGCGCAGAACGCCCTCGAGCCGCGCGATCATCGGGCGGGACTCACGCGCGGAAGCGCCCGGCGCAGCGGGCGCCGAGCCCGACGCTGTTCGGTGCCCAACGCCGCCACGCGGCTCGCGTGGGCGTGGCAGATCGCCGCCGCCAGGGCGTCGGCGGCGTCGCTGGCCGGCGTGGTGTCGAGGGCGAGGAGTCGGCGCACCATGTGCTGCACCTGGCTCTTGGGAGCGCGCCCGCTGCCCGTCACGGCCTGCTTGATCCGCGTCGCGGCGTACTCGCTGACGCCGACGTCGGCTGCCGCCAGGGCGGCCAGGGCGACGCCGCGGGCCTGACCCAGAACGAGCGCGGCGCGCGCGCTGTTCGCCACGAACACCTGCTCCACGACGGCCGCGTCCGGGCGGTGATGGCGGATCACCTCTTCCAGCGCCCGGTAGACGAAGTGGAGGCGCACCGGCAGCGACGCCTTGCGCGGGGGGCGCAGCGTCCCGGAGGCCACGTGCTCGAGCCCCCCGCCGATGCGAGCCACCACCCCGTAGCCGGTGACGGACGAACCCGGATCGATTCCCAGAATGCGCATCGATCCCCCCGGTCGTTCGACCTGGACGCGCGGAGGCTGACGCCGGCTCCAAGGCCGGCAGGCCGGGGGGGGGACCCTCCGGGATTCTAGAGCCTTCCAACTCCGCTCGCCTGTTCGTCCGAGCCCGCTCGGCTTCGCCGCGCGAGCCGGAAAGATCGGCCTCCTAGCCCGCGATCCTCGCCATCTCCTCGTCGGAGATGTCGAAGTTCGAGTACACGTTCTGGACGTCGTCCAGGTCCTCGAGAGCGTCCGTGAGCCGGAGCATCGCCTCCGCGGTCTCGCCCTCGAGCTTGACGATGGAGGTGGGCTCCAGGCTGATGCCGGCGCTCGCGGGGCGGAAGCCCGCGGCCTCGAGCGCGCGCTGGGTCTCCTCGAAGCTGGCGGCCCCGACGATCACCTCGATCGTGTCCGGGCCCTCGACGACATCCTCGGCGCCCGCCTCCAGGGCCGCCTCGAGCAGCGCGTCGCTGTCGAGGCCCTCGCGGTCGAAGCTGACCCGTTCCCGCTTCTCGAAGAGGTAGGCGACGCAGCCGCTGGCGCCGAGATTCCCGCCGTGCTTCGTGAGGACGTGGCGCACCTCCCCCACGGTGCGGTTCTTGTTGTCGGTGAGGACCTCGAGGTAGACGGCCACCCCGCTGGGCCCGTAGCCCTCGTAGACGACCTCCTCGTAGGCCTCTCCCTCGCTGCCTCCGGTGCCCTTCTTGATGGCCCGCTGGATGTTGTCCTTCGGCATGTTCGCCAGCCGCGCCTTGTCGATGGCGAGGCGCAGGCGGGGGTTGGCGTCGGGTTCCGGCCCCCCCAGGCGCGCGGCGGTGGCGATCTCGCGGATCAGCTTGGTGAAGACCTTCCCGCGCCGGGCGTCGGCCGCCCCCTTTTTCCGCTTGATCGTGGACCACTTGGAATGGCCGGACATGGGAACCCCGCGGGAAAAATCCTAGGTAGCACGGCCCGCAAGGTGCCGCAGGCGCCGCGCAGTGAGCGCAAGCGAGCGGAGATCGGCCCGCATGGCACCGCAGGCGCCGCGCAGCGAGCCGCGGGCGAGCGGAGGCGGGGCGGGACGCAGCGCCGAGCGGGGAAAAACCTCGGCCGCACCCTCAGGAATCACGCGCATTTGCCGATATCGAGGGAGCGGCAGGACCCTGCCGCCCGGGGGGACTATGGCCGAGATCGGCGTTGGAATCGACCTG
>JAOTUO010000244.1 GCA_029863845.1 Myxococcales bacterium | reverse complement strand
GGCCGGAGCTGCCGAGCCGTCGCTGCCGCATCGCGGGTCTCCTGCCTGAGGCCCGAACGGAGCCGGGGGGCCGACGCTCGAGTCGCGCGCGCAGCGCGCGGGGTTCAATCGCGGTCGATGGTATCCCCGTCGACGGGCAGGCGCACGCGGAAGCAGGCTCCGCGACCCGGCTCCGACTCCACGGCGATCTCGCCGCCGTGACGGCGGACGATCTCGTAGGCGATGCCGAGGCCGAGGCCCGTCCCCTGCCCCACCGGCTTCGTCGTGAAGAAGGGATCGAAGATCCGCGAGATCACATCCGGCGGGATCCCGCAGCCGTCGTCCTCGACGCGCACGACCACGGCGGCCGGCTCGCGCTCGGTGACGATGCGAATGGTCCCCGATCGCCCGACCGCCTGGCCGGCGTTGAGAACCAGGTTCAGGAAGACCTGCTGAAGCTCCTGGGGCGCGCAGAAGACCTGGGCCCCCGGCATGTAGCGCTTCTCCAGACGCACGTGATCGCGCAGCTGGGGCGCCGCCATGCGCAGCACGCCGTCGATCAGGGCGTTGAGGTCCGCCGGCTCCCAGGGCCCGCGCCCGCCGTGGGCGAGCCCGCGGACGTCGCGCACGATGGCCACCGCCCGCTCCACGCCTTCGAGAGACTCGTCGATCATCTCCTCGCCCTCGCCGACCAGCTCGGTCGCCTCGGCCGATCCGTTCGTCTTCTCGAGCTTGCCGCCGAGAGCTTCCCAGTGCTGGCGCAGGAGACCCAGGTTCGCGCGCACGTAGGCGAGCGGATTGTTGATTTCGTGGGCGATGCCGGCCGCCAGCTCGCCCACCGCGGCGAGCCGCCCCGACAGCAGCAGCCGGTTGCGCAGCGCGACGACCTCGCGCAGATCGCGGGCCACCACCACGAGCCCGATCGCAGCCCCCTGTCGGTCGTGCAGCGCGGTCGACGAGATCGAAACGGGCTCGCGCCCGCCGTTCTCGCTGACGATTTCACACTGCCGATCGACCGCCTCCTCGGTCAGATCGCCGCTGAGTCCAACCAGCCGATCCGCCAACCGCAGGCCGGGCAGCCACGCGGGGTCGCCCCCCAGCAGCCGCGCCATCGCGCCGTTCGCGCTGCGGATGCGCCCGTCGAGCCGAAGCAGCGCCACGCCGTCGGGGAGCGTCTCGAGGATCTTTCCCGCGAAGGCCCCCGGTGCGAGCAGCGAGTACCCGTAGCGGTGGAAGCTCCAGGCGATCATCGCGCCGATCACCGCGAACGAGGCCGTTCCCAGCCGCGGAAGCTGGATGCCCGCCGCGGGAAGCAGCCCGTCGGTGAGCGAAGCCACGAACAGCAGTACGCAGATGCCGCCGGCCAGCCAGCGCAGGTGTTCGCGCTCGCCGTTCGAGCGGGACCGCTGGAAGGCGCGCCAGCCCACCGCCACCGCGCCGATCAGACACGCCGCCGTGTGCACGCAGACGAGCATGAAGACAGGACCCACCTCGTAGGCCCAGCCCCAGCTCTGGCGAACCACGGCCGGATGGATCCACGGCGTGAACCAGTCGACGAGAAGGAACAGCGCCGAGACGCCGTAGAGAAACGGAAGCGCCCGTCGTACGCGCGAAAGCGGTTCGCCGCCGATCTCGAGCAGGAGGTGCAGCGCCGCCGGGCCGAGCCAGATCCAACCCAGGGCGGAGGCCCGGACCCCGATGAGCGCCAGCGCCGGGTCGCTCTGCGCGTGCCAGAGGATCTCGCCGAATGCCCAGAAGCTGACGCCCGCGACGAGGAACGCCGCCTGGCGGTTGGCGGTCTCCGACGCACCACGACTCAGGATCGCGCTCGCGAAGACGGCCGAGGCCACGCACGCGATCAGGGGTACCAGCACGTAGAGCGACATGCCGGCCGTTCCCGCTCAGAATGCTCCGAAGGTGAAGTAGGCGAGCGCGGCCTTCGCGCCGAGCTTCACGAGCGCGGCGAAGGCCCGCATGGCCGTGTCGTCCTTGGCGTACTCGGGACACATCGCAGCCCGCTTCTGTACGAGACGCCCCACGTGGTCCCCGGTGCGCTCCACCCACATCTCGTTGTCCAGCTTCTCGGCGCGCTCGAGCATGATGGTGTAGCGGTCGATCTGCCGCGTGAGCGCGTAGCACTGGTTCTGATACGGGTTTGCCGCCGAGGCCATCGGCAGCAGGATGACGCCCACGGCCACCGCGAGTGCGACCCTCATGCAGCCCCCCCAGGCCCGCGGCTGGATCCGGGGCCGTCCTGCCTATCGGCGAGACGCGGGCCGGGGTGAAGGACTCCGGCGCGAGGAGCGGGGACCCGCTCAGAGCCGCTCTGCGAGAGCCTGGGCCGTGCGGTGGGCCAGTGCCATGCCGGTCCACATGGGATTGACGGAGGGGCACCGGGGGAAAACCCCCGTGTCGGCGATCCACAGGTTCTCGACGTCGTGGCACTTGCCGTACTCGTCGACCACCCCCCGGCGCGGGTCGCCGTGCATGCGGGTGGTGCAGAAAGCGTGGTTGCCCCCGATCACGATGTCGCTGACCTCGAGGGGACGGGTCCGGAGGACCTCCGCCTCGGCCCGCGAGTGGATCTCCTCCGGGATGCCGTAGACGCCGGGAACGATCGAGTCAGCGCCCGCCGCAAAGAAGATCTCGGACAGCGTCCACAGCGCCTGCGCCAGGATCCGCAGGTCCTGCGGGTGGAGGCGCCAGCTGAGGTTCGGGTCCAGGCCGCGCGCGCGCGCGCGCACTCGACCGATCGAGCGATTGCAACTGGCGATGGCGTCCCAGATGGCGGCGTGTGGAATCATTGCCAGCCGACGCTTGAGCGACTCGCCGTAACCCGGCAGGCGAACCGCGAGCACCGCCGGCGGCGCCCACAGCGTCTCGAGCTTGAAGCCATCGCGGAGGAAGTGGCGCGACTGGTAGCCCTGCGTGGCTCCGAACTGGGGGGTCACCTCGTCGCGAAACACGCCCATCATCGCGACGCCCGGGTGGAACTGCAGGTTCTCGCCGACCTGGCCGGAGCGGTTCACGAGATTGCCGCTCTTCTGGAGGATCACCGGGGTCGCCATGCAGCCCGCGGCGAGCACGACGGCCCGCGCGTTGACGCGGAAGCGGTGGCTCGGCCGTCCCGTGAAGGGCGCGACGACGCGCCCCGCGACGCCGCGCACCCGACCTCCCTCGGCCACCACCCGCTCCACGCGGACCGAGGTCAGAACGCTCGCGCCGCCGCGCAGGGCGGCGGGAACGTAGGTGAGATCCAGCGACTGCTTGGCGCGCGTCCGGCAGCCCGTGAAGCACTCACCGCTGCCGCGACAGCCGCGCACGTTGCGCTCGGTCGGCTCGCTCGCGTAGCCGAGGGCGTCGCAGCCGCGCTTGAACAACAGGTTGCGCTGGCCGAGCACGTTCTCCGGGGTGGGCGCGATGCCCAGGAACTTGCCCACTGCGTCGTAGTGGGGGTCGAGGTCACGACGGGTCGTGTGCTCCAGCTCGAACTGCGTGCACCAGTCGTCGAGCACGAAGTCGGGAGCGCGGTTGCAGATCGCGGAGTTGACCAGCGAGCCGCCGCCGAGCGCGATGGCCTGCATCGTCGGCATCACCGTGCCGCGGGTCGCGCGCAGGCCTCCCTCGCGCATGGTGCGCGCCATCGAGAGCGCGCCGTCGAGCTCGAAATCGGCCGGCGTGAAGGGCGGGCCCTCCTCGAGCAGCGCCACGCGCTTGCCGGCGTCGGTCAGCTCCTTGGCAACGACGGCACCGCCGGGCCCCGACCCGACGACTGCGACGTCCACGTCTTCGGTGAAGTCGCGTTCGTACTGCGCGAACACCCGCAGATCGCCGGTCGGGAGAGCGCTCACGGCGCCCCCTCCGCGTAGCGCGGGTCCAGGGGTCCGTCGAGCGCGAGGGGAGTGCCGTCGCTCGGCTCGCTCAAGTCGTCGCGCGTATAGGGAATCGACTCCGGCAGAGCGCCGATGCGGGGATAGAGGAGATCCGCCTCGCAGACGGGCGACTCGATGGCGAGCGGCGCCAGCCCGAGCTGACGTAGAACCGGCGTATGCGCGAAGTAGCCCAGCGTGAGAATCGCACGCAGGCTCGCGAAGACGAAGCGGCGCTGCCAGAAGCGGCTGCGCTCCCAGGCCTCCAGAACGGCGACCCGTTGCTCGGGCCGCAGCGAGGAGAAGCGGCGAAAGCCGCCGCGCCCGGGCGCGGGAAAGAAGAGGGTGGCGTGCTCGACCAGGAAGAAGAGCATCCGCATCTGCAGCCGCGTGCGAGGGCGCAAGACCTCCAGCAGCCGGTCGACATAGGCCGGAATGCCGGCGTCGAAACCCGAGGCCATGATGTCGCCGCCGGGGGGAAAGTTGGCCTCCGCCGCCGCCGCGAGAAACGCGGCCTCGCCTCGCGCGAGCCGCGCGAAGCGCCGATCGGGCCGCGGATGACCGACGGCCACGCGGGCGACGCCGTAGCCCACCACGATCGCGAACAGCACCCAGCCCAGCATCGCCGGCGCATGATAACGGGGCGGGAGCGGCCTGGTCAGGTGCCGGCGTCCCAGAGCGCCCGCTCGGCCTCCATGGGCGCGTCCTCGACGCCGCAGCTCTCACCGAGGATCATGGTCGCGCGGCGATTCGCTGCGTAGGACGGCCAGTCGCCGAGCGCGGGGTGCCCCGGGCGGCCGCTGCGGGCAAAGGCCAGCCAGGCATCCTGCATCCGCTCCGAGAGCGCGCCCACCGCGGGCCCGTCGCCGACGAACTTGGGGACGGCACCGTCCCTCACACAGCCGAACACGAACGGGACGTCGAGCGCGTGACAGGAGCCGAGCGCCCCCCCCAGGGCGGGAGATTCCCAGGTAAAGAGGTAGGCGTACGTGTCCGATTGCCGACAGGCGTGGGCCTCCGCGAGCTGCATGGCCGGGTGGCGGAAGTTTCGATCGGACTCGATCGCGCACCAGAGGTCGCGGGGCTCGACGCTCGCCCGCCCCTGTCGCGCCTTCCGGTAGGCTTCGACGACGCGCTCGGCGCGGCTCCGCCCGTCGGCGTCGGCTCCAGGGATGTTGCGCGCGCACCGGCGCAAGAGCGCGGCTGCGTCGAGCGTCTTCAGACGGTCGTCGGCGAGTCCGTAGAGCTTCCACTCGTCGCGGTTGGTGCCGATCAGCATCGGCACGGCGGCGCCCGCCCCCGCGCGCACCGCCACCAGCGGTCGCTGGGGAAGCAGGTCGCCGTCGACCACGGGCTGGAAGGCGAGGCCCGGAACGTCCCGAGCCAGGGCACCGAGGCTGCGCTCCTGCGCCTCGAGGATCGCCTCGACGGACGCCGCGCGCAGGCCCGGGAGGTCGCCCGGCGCGAGGCCCAGCTCCTTCATGAAGGTCTCGGCCACGCGGCCGGCGGTCTCGCGATCGTAGACGTTGTCCCCGGCGCCGCTCTGCAAGACGGCGCGGTCGAAGAGCCCGTGCGCCGGCGGCGTGGCGAGGAGCGTGCCCACGCTCATCGCTCCGGCGGACTCGCCAAACAGCGTCACGTTTCCGGGATCTCCCCCGAAGAGCGCGATGTGATCGCGCACCCAGCGCAGCGCCTCGACCTGGTCGCGTAACCCCAGGTTGCCGAGTGACCCGCCCTCCTCCTCGGCCGCGGTCGGCAGCGCGAGGTAACCCAGGGCCCCGAGCCGGTAGTTCAGCGTCACGACCACCACGTCGCCGCGGCGAGCCAGGCGGGCACCGTCGTAGAGGCCCAGCGACCCGGAGCCCGTCGTGAAGCCCCCGCCGTGGAGCCAGACCAGAACCGGGCGCCGGGCGCCGTCGAGCGCCGGTGTCCAGACGTTGAGGTAAAGGCAGTCCTCGCTGTACCGGTCGACGCTGGCGCCCAGCAACCTCGATACGAGGCCGGGCTTCTGGGGCGCAGCCGGCGCCGCCCCCTGCGCCCGCCGGACGCCCGTCCACGGCTCCGGCGGCTCCGGGGGGCGTAGCCGGCGGGCGCCGACCGGCGCCCGCGCGTAGGGAACGCCGAGAAAGACCTGGAGGCCCGGCGCCGACCGGCCCCGAACCCGGCCGCTGCCTGTCTCGACTTCCGGCTCCACCGGCATCCTCCCTGGCCTCCGCGTCCCGCGCCGTCCGGTGGCAGTGGCGAGGAGGATAACCGCGATTCCAAGCAAAGGGCCGGAGCCGCTCAAGCCCGCGGAAATCGAACCCGATGGAGCCTCCGGGTTCCCATGCCGCCGCACCTCGCCAGGATCACCGGAATTCCGCGCCGCTGGCGGCTCGCCGGCCTGGTGGCGGCGGTGGCCGCCCTGCTCACCCTGCGCCTCGCGGCCGTCTTCACGACCGCCGTCAACTGGGACGAATTCGCGCTGCTCAACAGCGCCCGTCTCACGGCGGAGACCGGCGTGCTCAACGCCGGCGGCCATCCCGGCCTCGGGGTCGTCGTGCTGCTCCCCTTCGTCACGGGCTGCGACGACGAGATCGCGGTGATTCGCCAGGCGCGTGTGCTCTGGCTCGCGTTCACCGTTGCTCTGCTCGCCGGTCTCGCCGGCCTGCTCGCGCAGCTTCAGCCCGACCCGCGGCGGCGGC
>JAOTUO010000243.1 GCA_029863845.1 Myxococcales bacterium | reverse complement strand
CTTCGATGCCAACGACTCGCCGGAAGTTCTCGGCGACCTGAAGAGCAACCTCGAGGACCTGGCGAACCACTACCACGCCCTCTACCAGGAAGAGGATCGCGCAGAGGAGAGGCCCGAGAACTTCCAGGAGGCTCTCCACTGGTATCGCGCCCATCTGGCATCGTTCCCGCAGGATCCAGATACCCCGGCCATCCACTATCGGCTGGCGGATCTGCTGCTCGAGCACGAGGACTTTGGCGAGGCGGCCCGGGAGTACGAACGCACCGCCTACGACTATCCCGCGCATGAGCAGTCGGCTGCGGCCGGATACGCCGCGATCTTCGCGCATCGGGAGAACGAGAAGCGGACATCGGTCGAGGAGCGGCCGGTCGCCACCCGTGAGGCGGTAACGAGCACGTTCCGGTTCGTGGATACGTTCCCCCAGCACGAGCACGCCGCCGTCGTGTTGGGCGCCGCAGTCGACGACCTCTACGACATGAAGCAGCTCGAGCGGGCCATGGCGACCGCCCATCGCCTGATCGAAGCCTACCCAGATGCGGACCTGGCCGTCCGGCGCTCCGCCTGGGCCGTCGTCGCCCACTCGTCCTTCGACCTCGGCAACTACGAGCCGGCCGAGCAAGCCTACGCGCGGGTGCTCGAAATGACGCTTGAAGACGACGACTCGCGCCAGGCCGTCGTCGACAACCTGGCGGCGGCGATCTACAAGCAGGGTGAGAAGGCCAGTGCGGCACAGGACCATCGAGCGGCCTCCGACCACTTTCTCCGGATCGCGCAGATCGCACCCACCTCCGACATCCGTCCCGTGGCCGAGTACGACGCCGCGGCCGCGCTCATTCGCCTCGAGGACTGGGCCGGATCTGCCGCCGTACTGGAGGCATTCCGGAAAACCCATCCGACCCACGATCTCCACAAGGAAGTTACGAAGCAGCTGGCCCTCGTGTATCGCAAGCAGGGCGACGACTCGCGCGCCGCCGAGGAGTACGAGCGCGTTGCCGCGGAGGCGGACGCTGTCGAGCTGCGTCGCGAGGCACTGCTCCTCGCCGGAGAGCTTTACGAGAGTTCGCGAGGATTGAATCGAGCGCTCGCTGTCTATCAGCACTACGTAAGGGAGTTCCCGGAGCCGCTCGAGGTCGCCGTCGAGACTCGCTTCAAGATCGCCGGGATCCACAAACAGTCGCTCGACGAGAGCAGCTATCACGCGCAGCTGCGAGAGATCGTGGAGATTGACGAGAAGGCGAGGAGTGCCCGAACCCCGCGCATCCGGTATCTGGCCGCGCAGTCCGCGCTCGTTCTGTCGGAGGGCTTCTATCAGCGATTTCGCGCGGTGAAGCTCGTCCAGCCCTTCGAGAAGAGCCTTCAGAAGAAGCAGGCGCGCATGGACGCGGCGCTCAAGGCGTTCGACGCGCTGGTCGACTACGAAGCGGCCGACGTCACGGCGGCAGCCACCTTCTACATGGCGGAGATCTACCTCGACTTCAGCCAGTCGTTGATGGATTCGGAGCGCCCCACGGGTCTCGATTCCGCTCAGATGAACGACTACGAGATGGTTCTCGAAGAAGAGGCCTTCCCGTTTGAAGAACAGGCCATCGATGTACATGAGAAGAATCTCGAGCTGCTGTCCGTGGGGATCTTCAACCCGTGGATCGAGAAGAGCCTCGAGAAGCTCGCAATCCTGATGCCGGGACGGTATGCGAAGTTTGAGGCGAGCACCGGCTTGATCGCCTCGATCGACCGCTACGCGTATCGCGCACCGAATGCGCCGGCGACGGCACCGGAAGAATCCGAGCTCGGCGACGGAGTGCCGTCCGCAGAGCCCGCGGCGGCATCGGAGTCCGATACCGAAGTGGAGTCGGCACAGCAAGCGCGCACTGGGCAGCGCGTGGCGGCGAGGTGAGCGATGCGAGGCCTCGATCGGCGCAGCGACCCGAAGCGGATCTCGTGGCGAGCCCTGGTGCTCGTCACAACCTGTCTCCTCTGCGCATGTGCGACCTCCAGCACGAAGCAAGCAGGCCGGATCGAGTTTCAAAAGGACGGCGGCTTCACGATCACGGAGCAGGTGCGGTTCAGCTCGGGCGTGCGAGGAAGCTTCAAGAAGGCCCTGCGCTTGCTTGAAGAAGAAGAGTACGCGCCCGGGATCGAGCTGCTCGAGCAGGTGATCGAAGCGGCACCGCATGCCACGACAGCCCATATCGACCTCGGCATCGCGTATCGGCTCACGGGAGAGCTCGAACGCGCCGAGTCCAGCATCCGTAGAGCGCTGGAGCTCAACCCGCGTCATCCGGTCGCGTACAACGAGCTGGGCATCGTGTATCGGAAGATGGGCCGATTTGAGGAAGCGCGGGAGAGCTACGAGAGCGCGCTGGCGATCTCGTCGGATTTCCACTTCGCGCGACGCAATCTGGCGATTCTGTGCGACGTCTACGTCAAAGACATGGCCTGCGCGATCAAGCACTACGAGCGCTACACGAAGAGGGTTCCCGAGGACGAGAAGGTCGTCATGTGGATCGCCGATCTTCGGAACCGGATGGAAGAGTGAAGGGGGAGGGGAAGAAACCATGTACCGAAAAGTTGCGTGTTGCCTGGCGCTGATTCTTCTGCCCGCGGCCGCTCTGGCCGAGGAGCCGGCCAAGCCGACCAACGCCGCGGACGAGGGCGACAAGGTGCTCTCCGGAATGTCGATCGTTGGCAACGACGAAGCGCCCAAGTCCCTCGTGATCGTCCCCTGGAAGAGCTCCGAGCTGGGGGACACGCTCGCTGTTTCGCGGGCTCTCGATGACGGACGACAGCCCGTGGACCGGGACGTCTTCATGCGGGAGCTGACCTACTACGAGATTCGGGCGGGGCAGCCGGGACACCCGGGCTCCGATACCCAGTAAGCCAGGTTTCTACCGATACACCGTGTGCAGGAGGTTTTGGTGATGGACTTCTTCTACTCGATCGTCGAGTTCTTCGTGACCGGCGGTCCGTTCATGTATCCGATTCTGCTCGTCTTCGCGTTGGGAGCCGCGATTGCGGTCGAGCGACACGTCACGCTGACGCTGATGCGCTCGAACAACCAGAGCGCGTGGAGAAAGGTGCTGCCGCTCCTCGTGAATGGTGAGTTCGACGAGGCGCGGGAAATGCTGAGCGCGGACAAGTCGACGATCGCCCAGCTCCTCAGCATGGGCCTGGCACGGCAGGGCGCGGTGCGGCGTCGCGAGGAGATCGAGATCGCGATGGAGGAGAGCATGATGGAGATCATTCCTCAGCTCGAGAAGCGAACGCCCTACGTTGCGCTGTTCGCCAGCATCGCGACACTGCTCGGACTGCTGGGCACCATCATGGGCCTGATCGCGGCCTTCACTGCCGTCGCCAACGCGAACCCGGCCGAGAAGGCGGATCTCCTGTCGGCCAGCATCTCGGTCGCGATGAACACGACTGCGTTCGGGCTGATGGTTGCGATCCCGCTGCTGATCACCAATTCGGTGCTGACCGCGAAGACGGGTGAAATCATCGACAGTCTCGAGATGGCGTCGGTGAAGGCACTGAACGTCTTCTCGGCCAAGGCGAAGCGACAGGCTGAGGCGTAGTCGGCGTGCCCAGGCAGCACCACTACAAGCGTCGCGCGAAGGTTCCCGGGGAGCTGGACATGACCACCTTTCTGAACTTGATGGTGGTGCTGGTCCCGTTCCTCTTGATCACGGCGGTCTTCTCGCGGATCACGATCGTCGAGCTGAGTCTCCCGAGCTCGGCCGGCGGGGCTGCTCCTGTCGAGCCGACCTTCCGTGTGGAGGTCATCGTTCGTGAGGGTGTCCTCGAGCTCGGCGATGGGAGAACCGTGATCGCCACGATGCCGAAGGTAGACGACGAGTACGACCTCCAGGGCCTCTCCGAGCGTGCGCTGGCGCTGAAACGCCAGAACCCGGATACGGTCAGCGCGTCCGTCTTGCTGGAGCCTCAGATCGAGTACGACCACCTCATCCAGGTCATGGATGCCGTGAGGAGCACGTCGCTGCCAGGGGAGACCGCTGGCGAAATGAGGCGAGTGGCTCTGTTCACGGACATATCCATCGGAGATGCGCCATGAAGGGTTCTCGAAGAATGAGGCGGATGTCGCGGAATCGGGGGAAGATCGCCGCCCTGAATCTGACCTCGCTGATGGATGTCTTCACGATTCTGGTCTTCTTCCTCCTGGTCAACTCGGCCTCGACGGAGGTCCTCGAAACCCCGAAGCAGATGACGCTGCCCGCGTCCGTGGTGGAGCAGAAGCCCCGGGAGACGGTGGTGATCTTCGTCAGTTCGACCGAGGTCACGGTACAGGGAGAGCGCGTGGCACTCGTCGAGGACATCCTGGCGGCTAATGGACAAAACGTTGCCGCGATCGGAGAGCGGCTGTCTCAGGTGAGCGACACGATCATTGGACTCAGTACGAGATCTGTGGCGAACAGCCGAGAGGTGACGATTCTCGCGGACAAGTCGGTCCCATTCAACGTCATCAAGAAGGTGATGTCGACCTGCACGAGCGAGGGATTCGAGCGCATTTCTCTGGCCGTCATTCAGAAGGCGCCCGAGTCGGTGCAGGGGTAGTCCGGTTCCGTGCCCGTGAACGCCAGATCCCTCCAAGGCGAACAGGCGCTCCGCGCAGAGCTCGCCGGGGCTCGCACGAGGCTGGATGGTCTCGTGCGCGAGCTGCAAGTCATCGACGAGATGCTCGAGGAGCTGTCGACGGAACGCCAGCAGCATGCTCTGGTGCAGGAGGCCTGTGGCGCCCTCGAGAAGCTGAACGAGCTGGGCGGAGCCGAGCTCTTCTGGGGCGACCGACCGGCTGACGGCAACGGCGGTTCCCACATCGGCATGGTGCGCCAACGCGTCGATCAGTTCGAACGCCGCATCAGCGACATTGAGAGCAGCCGACAGTCCCTCCTCGATCGGATCCGCAGACAGCAGGAGAACACCGAGTATCTCGAGGACGACCTAGACGAGGCGCAGCAGCAGGAGGAGCTGCGAAAGCTGGAGTGGGTCGTCGAGCGCGAGATCGGACCGCTTCCCGACTGCGAGCCGGTCATGCCCTGGTCCAGAGGGGGCGAAGACGACCAGCGCTTCCGGAAGTCACTGGCCGCCGCGCTCTTGCTCGCCCTGCTGCTGGCTCTCCTGGTGCCGATGGTCGATCTCCCCGTGCCAGAGCGCTGGGAGACGAGCGACGTGCCGGAGCGCTTGACGCGCCTCCTCAAGGAGGAGACGCCGCTCCCGCCGCCGCCCGTGCAGCAGCAGCTGACGCCCGAAGAGAAGCTGGCCGACGCGCCGGACGAGGAACCCGTACTCGCCGAGGAGAGCACGCCCGAGCCGACGCCGGAGCCGAAGCCCAAGCAGAGCGTCGGATCGAAGGGCATTCTCGCCTTCCGCGAGAAATTCTCCAGCCTCGCGGACAGCAGGCCGGCCGCCCGACTCGGCGCACAGGCACGCATCGACCGCTCGGGTGAGGCCGCGATCGGCCAGCAGGGACGTTCGCTTGTCGCGACCCAGGCGCCCGGCACGAGTGGTGGCATCAACCTCGCGTCGCTGAGCCGCGATGCGGTCGGCGGAGGCGGGCAGGAGATCGAGGGTGTCGAGGTCGGCAGAGCGACGAGCTCGATCGGCGGGGTTGCTGGGTCGGACCGACCGCTGAGTGGTGGGCCGGGTCTGGGGCGGACCGACGAGGAGATCCAGATCGTCTTCGACCGCCACAAGGGGGCGCTCTACCGGCTCTACAACCGGGAGCTGCGCCGAGACCCGACCTTGAAGGGACAGATCGTCCTCCGGATCACGATCGAGCCGGATGGCAGCGTCTCGTTCTGCGAGCTGCAGGCGTCGGACATGGATGCTCCCAGGCTGTCGGCCCAGGTCGTGGGCCGCGTGAAGGCCTTCGACTTCGGGGCGAAGAAAGGCATCCCGGCAATTACGATCCTGTATCCGATTGACTTCCTGCCGGCGACATGATCGATCTGGCTCGGGAACGAGAGGCCAATAACAAACGCACGGGCCATCCATCACGATGAGGAGAAGTAGCGAAAACCACATCTGAATTTGACGGATCGAGCCCCAGGCTCAACGCGATTCAGACAAGGGCAAAGCCACCGAAAGGTGGCGACGCAAAGTCACCGGTCTACAGGGCTTCTTGCCCCATGACAGCGGGGCTGCCGGAATCCAGTCCGACGTCCGGGCTGCCTCGGCTCGCCTCGGCGAGTGACTCGCCCCGTGGGCGGAACGAGCGCAGCCATGATCCAACGTGATCACAGCCGTACACTGAGAACGGACAGCACGATCGCCATCGTGCTGCTCGCGATCGCTGCGCTCTCGTTGCCGGTGGCTCGCGCATCCGCCCAGGTACCGCCCACCTGTCCGCCCGAGCTCGGCGCGGCCGATCTCATCGACAACGTCTTCAGCGTGAGTTTCTGCGAGCTGTGCGATACCGGCACGGTTCGCATCGTCGTCGAGAACCCGATTCAGGTGGCTCCTGGCGACGTCGACCTGTCGCAGATCGTCGTCACCGAAGACCTCAGGGCCTCCGGGCTGACCTACGTGCCCGGCACGACGACCTTCCAGGGCGTCAACGTCGCGCCGCCGCCCGTGATC
>JAOTUO010000242.1 GCA_029863845.1 Myxococcales bacterium | reverse complement strand
GCTCACGCCCGGGCCGCGCGAGATGATGCCGGCGGCCCTCGCCGGGGGGATCTTCGGCCTTGCGATCGATCACCTGCCCTCGCTGCTGGGTCTTCTGGACCTGGCGTTCCCCGTCCGCCTGTGGTCCGCCGGGCTGATGTTCCTGCT
Source organism: Myxococcales bacterium (assembly GCA_029863845.1). GTDB lineage: Bacteria > Myxococcota_A > UBA9160 > UBA9160 > SMWR01 > JACZXC01. The sequence goes on along the minus strand of JAOTUO010000242.1, from coordinate 6,487 downwards.
GTTCGGCCTGCTCGGCGTCCAGGCGCTGGTCTCGATGCGACATTCCCGCGTGTTGTACGAGGTGGGCCGCCACCACGTCTCGGGGAGCCTCGTCGACCCGAGCCCCTTGACGCCCTTCGCCCGCGCGGGCCTGCGCGGCTCCGCCCTCTGGTTCGGCGGCAGCGCCCTGGCCTCCCTGCTCTTCGTGGGATCGTCGGCCGGGTGGATCGTGGCGCTGGTCCTGACGGTCACGATCGGTCTCGGGGTCGCGAGCCTGCTGCTCCCGTCGCGGGGCATCCACCTCCGGATCCGGGAACGCAAGCGGGAGGAGCTCGCGCGGGTTCGCGCCGCCATCGCGCGCGGCGGCACGGCGCTCTTCTCCGGGTCCGACGGCAGCGCCGACGCGGGCCGGCTGCCGGCGCTCATCGCCTACGAGGCGCGCATCGAGGCGGTGCGCGAGTGGCCCTTCGACACGCCGACCCTCGGCCGCTTTCTGCTGTTCCTCCTGATCCCGCTGGCTTCGTGGATCGGAGGCGCGCTGGTCGAGCGCTTCGTCGACGCGGCCCTCGGCTAGCGACGCGGCGGCTTCGGCCGCCTCCGGGACCGTCGCTCCGGCGTGAGCCACGGGTTCGGGCGCCCGATCAGGTGCCGCGGTCGTCGTCCTCGCGATCGCCCAGGTTTCCGTGGCGGTGGACCTCGATGCTGAGGGTCTGCTCGCGCAGGTAGCGCAGCAGCTCCACGCGGCCGTTCGCCAGGACGGGCGAATCCTCGCAGTGGACGGCTGCCGCCCCGGCCGTCCGGCGCAGTGTGTCTCCGAGACGCCCCAGCGTGCGGAGCCGGCCGATGCCGTCCCGCTCGAGGCGCGCCGCGAGGGCGGCCTCGCTCTCGACGACGTGCGGGCAGTCGCCGAGCGCCGCCAGGTAGGCGCGCCCCGCGGCGTCGTCCTCTCCGACGCTGACGCTCAGCGCCATGCCGCAGGTTCGCGCCGCCGCCAGGGCGCTCGACACCTCGAGCGCGGGCGCGTCACGTCCCATGCGGAGGACCATTCCGCGCACGGGGCGGTAGCGGAAGAGGTTGTCCTGACCCAGAAGCCGAGAGGGGTCGTGGTCGACGCCGAAGTGGTCCCGCCAGGCTTGCGCGTAGCTGCCGGCGGCGCGGCGCAGCGCCGAGCGCTCTGCGTCGGAGGCGAGCGGGCGTTCGAGTGCCGGCAGCAGCTCGCGCACGATGTCGCACGCTGCGGCGACGTCGGCCGGCAGGCCGCGCTGCCGCACCTCCATCAGCTGCAGCACGCTGTTGGGGCCTCCCGCCTTGACGCCGGGCCCGAAGCTCGACGCCTTGCACCCGCCGAAGGGCTGACGGCGCACGATGGCGCCGGTGGTGCCGCGGTTCACGGTGGCGTTGCCCACCTCGATCGCGTCGATCCAGCGCTGCTGCTCGCGATCGTCGAGGCTGTGGATCGCGCCGGTCAGCCCGTAGGGGGTGCCGTTCGCGATCCGGATCGCGTGGTCCAGGTCGTCGGCGCGCAGCATGGCCAGCAGCGGGCCGAAGAACTCGGTGCGGTGGGTGAATCCGCCCTCCCGCACGCCGAGCTTGATCCCGGGCGACCAGAGTCGAGGGTTGTCGGCGTCGACGCGCGGCTCGAGGAGCCACGCCTCCCCGGGCTCGAGAGTCGTCAGCGCCCGGCGCAGCGGGTCCTCCGGCGGGCGGATCAGCGGCGTAACCACCGAACGCGGGTCCCAGGCGCTTCCCACGTGCAGGCTGCTCGCGGCGTCTGCGAGCCGCTTCCGGAAGACCGTGTCGTCGTAGACTTCCGCCTCGCAGACCAGGAGGCTCGCCGCGCTGCACTTCTGCCCGGCGTGGCCGAAGGCGGAGTGCACGACGCGCCGGATCGCGAGGTCGCGGTCGGCGAGGGCCGTGATGAGGAAGGCGTTCTTGCCGCCCGTCTCGGCGAAGAGGGGCCGTCCCGGCCGCAGTCCGAGGAAGAGGCGCGCCGTCTCGCGGCTGCCCGTGAGCACGACCGCGGCCACCCGGGGATCCGCGATCAGTCGGCTCCCGACGGGCTCGTCGGGACAGGGCAGGAACTGGAGCACGTCCCGCGGCACGCCGGCGTCCCAGAACAGCCGGGCGAGGACCCAGGCCGTGAGCGTCGTCTCCGGCGCCGGCTTCAGGATCACCGCATTCCCCGCCATCAGCGCCGCCAGCACGCCCCCGGCCGGGATCGCGACGGGGAAGTTCCAGGGCGGTGTGACGACCACGACGCCCCGCGGCGCGAGGTCGATGTCGCCGAGCCCCGCGAATGCGTCCAGCGAGCGGCGGTAGTACTCCGCGAAGTCCACCGCCTCGGAGACCTCGGCGTCGGCCTCCCGGATGGCCTTGCCGCCGTCCGCCATCATCACGCCGATCAGCTCGCCCCGGCTCTCGCGGAGCCGCTGCGCCACCTGCGCCAGCACCCGCGAGCGTTCGGCGACGCTTCGCCTCCCCCAGGATTGCGCCGCCCGCTCGGCGGCGGTGACGGCGCGCTCCGCCAGCGCCGCATCGGCGAGGGCGACGCGATAGAGCCGGCGGCCGGGGAGCGACGGGTCGCGGCCCTCGGACCGGCCCCCGGGCGCGTCGAAGAGCGCCTCGCCCGCCACCTCACAGGGAACGTCCTGCGACTCGCAGGTGCGCCAGCGCTCGGCCGCCGCCCGCACCCATTCGCGGTTGTGGGCCAGCGAGAAGTCCGTGTCCGGCTCGTTCGCGAAGGGGGCGTCCGGCGCCGGGCTATCCGGCGCCGCGCGGCGGTCCTGGCTGCGACGCGGGCCGGTGTCGACGGCGTCCCGCCGCGCACAGGCTGCGCGAAAGCGGCGCTCCTGCACCTGCCACGCCTCGCTTCCCGGCCGCAGCCCCAAGCCCACGCGCAGGAAGTTCTCGGGAGCGGTGTTCTCGTCGAGGCGCCGGATCAGGTAGGCGATCGCGCTCTGGAACTCGCGGCTCGGTACCGCGGGGGAGTACACGAGCACGTCCCCGGTCACGGCCTGGAGCACTCGCCGCAGCGGCGCGGCCATGCCCGCGAGCATCTCGAAGCCCACGTCGTCCCGGCTGTCCGCGAGCTCGCGCGCCACCAGGCCGAAGGCGATGTCGAAGACGTTGTGGCTGGCCACGCCCAGGCGCGCCGCCGCGGCGTTCTCGCGACGGCACCCCCAGAGGAGCATGCGCTTGTAATTGGCGTCGACCTCCGCCTTGGTCGCGTAGGGCGCCTGGGGCCAGCCGCGCTCGGCGGCCTCGCAGCGCTCCATGGCGAGGTTGGCGCCCTTGACGAGACGGATCCGGATGGGAGTCCCGCCGCGGGCCACGCGCCGGCGCGCCCAGGCGACGAGATCGCGCTGCACGGGATGCGCATCGGGCAGGTACGCCTGGAGCACGATGCCCGCCGAGCACCGCGCGAACTCGGGCTCGTCCAGAACGCGCCGGAAGAGCGCGACGGTCAGATGGAGATCTTCGTGCTCTTCCATGTCGAGCACCACGAGCTTCGGTACGGCGGCGCCGTCCGGGCCGTGCTGCGGCGTCTCCAGCGCGCGGCGGTAGAGCCTCCGCAATCGCTCCGAGAGGACGCTGAGCACGTCTTCCCAGGCGAGCAGCTCGAGCTGGGACGCGATCGACGAGACCTTGACCGAGACGCACTCGACGCCGGTCCGGGCGAGCGCGTCGAGGCTGCGCGCCAGGCGCGCCTCGGCCTCGCCTTCGCCGACGATGTCCTCGCCGAGCTGGTTCAGGTTGACGCGGACGCCCTCCCGCGCGCAGCGAGTCAGGTAGCGCGTCAGGGCCGGGGCCTCGCCGGGCACGACCACACCGGCGCTCTCGCGGCGCACCCGCGCGAGAACGAGGGGCACCAGGAGTCGGGGCAGGCGCGGGCCGAGCACCCGGAATGCGCGGAGCTGTGCGCGTTCGAAGGGGCCCAGGGTTCCGGGGACGCCATAGCGATCGACGAGATGCGCGATCTGGTCGGCCACGCGGGCCGGATCGCGCGAGCGCGCGATCTGGTCGGTGAGCGCCGTCGTGAAGTGCTTCCCGGCGGGGTCGTCCATCAGCCCCGAGAGCCGGGCCTGCGCTCGGGCGTCCCGGCGGCCGGCGCTCGCGAGGGCCAGCGCCTGCAGCTCTGCGGCGACGGCGACGCTCTCCGCCACCGGATCGACGCCGTCCAGCGACCGACCGCCAAGGCCGGCGAGCCGTGCGCGGATCGCCTCCGCTGCGGGAGCCTTGCTCGTGGTCGACACCCCCGGCCCCCCTCCCGTCGAGGTCGCTCCGGCCGGCTCCGCCGCGACTGGACGCCGGCCCCCGCCGGGGCAGCGCTACCCGTTCCCGACCCGATAGACGCGGTACTCCACGGCGTTCGGGAGCAGCCGGCCCTCCGCCACCGCGACGACGCGGTTCAGCCACGCGTAGCGGGAGTCGCCGGTCTCGAAGCGCGGCTGGGTCATGAAGTAGGTGTCGCCGTAGTCCGTGGATTCGCCCTTGGCGACGGCGTTCAGGACCGCCTCGTTCAGCTCCAGCACGCCGTGGTAGTGGATGTAGATCCGGGCCCCGTCGTCGGTCTCGAGCGTCCCCCGCACGTCGAGGCGCCCGACGCCAGCGTCGTCCACCAGCAGCCAGTCGCCCCCGCTCGCCAACAGCTTCCCGCGCACGCGCGGCCCCTCGGCGCTGCCGCCGGTCACGTCGAAGATCGTGCGCGTTCCGAAGGGGCCGGCGCCCACCTCCACCGGCGGCTTCAGGTCGGCGCGGTACGTCATCAGCGGCTCGAGCTGCATGGGGCGTCCTCCCGTGGAGGGGAACGTAGCCGACTCGCCCTCGCTCACGGATCGGGCGCGCGCAACCGGGGCCTTCGGTGGTACCCTGCCGGCGAGGAGGCCCCGATGATCAAGGGATATGCCGGCCGCGTTCTCGAGGTGGACCTCGCTCGGCGCAGCTTCGCGTTCAAGCCGCTCGACGAAGAGATCGCCCGCCTCTACATCGGCGGCAAGGGCTACGGCACGCGCCTCCTCTACGATCGCACCGAGGCCGGCGTCGATCCCCTCGGGCCGGGGAACCCGCTCATCTTCGCCACGGGCCCCCTCAACGGCTCGGTGGCGCCGCAGTCGAACCGCTTCGCGGTGGTGTGCAAGAGCCCGCTCACCGGCGGCATCGGCAACGCCACCTGCGGAGGCACCTTCGCCTACGGAATGAAGCGCGCGGGCATCGACATCCTGATCCTCGAGAACCGCTCCGAGCAGCCCGTGCGCCTGGAGGTCGACGGCGATCGCGACCGCGTGGACTTCATCGACGCCAGCGACCTGTGGGGCAAGGGCACCTACGAGACCCAGGCGCTCCTCGGCAAGAAGAAGTCCCACGCCGTGATCGGGCCCGCCGGCGAGAACCTCGTGCTCTTCGCCGGCATCGTCTCCAACGAGCGCATCGCCGGCCGCACCGGCGTGGGCGCCGTCATGGGCTCGAAACGCCTCAAGGCCGTCAGCGTCTCCGGGACGCGCAAGCTCGAGATGGACGACCCCGAGAAGTTCAAGCAGTACACCAAGCAGGTGCGCAAGCTCTTCGCCGAGCACCCCGTGCTCGGCGACAGCATGAAGCGCTTCGGCACCGGCGCCATCGTCAACACCACGAACGCCCGCAACATCATCCCCACCCACAACTTCAAGTACGGCAGCTTCCGCGACGCCATGCAGGTGTCGGGCGAGTACATGGAGGAGCACGAGCTCGTCGGTGTGAAGTCGAGCTGCCTGCACTGCCCCGTCACCTGCGGGCGCGACGTCGAGCTGGAGGGCGTCGGCCGCGTCAAGGGCCCCGAGTACGAGACCCTGGCGCTGCTGGGGACGAACCTCGAGATCGGCGATCTCAAGCACGTCGAAGAGTGGAACTACCTGGCCGACGATCTCGGCATGGACACCATCAGCCTGGGCGCCACGCTCGGCTTCGCCATGGAGCTGGGCGAGCGCGGGATGCTCGACACGAGCCTCCAGTTCGCGCACGCCGAAGGCGTCAGCGACATGATCCGCGACGTCGGACACCGCCGCGGGCTCGGCAACGACCTGGCCGACGGCGTGAAGCGCATGAGCGAGAAGTTCGGCGGTCACGACTTCGCGATGCACGTGAAGGGTCTCGAGCTCTCCGCCTACGATCCGCGCGGCTCCTTCGCCCAGGGCGTCGAGTACGCGACGACCAACCGCGGCGGCTGCCACGTGCAGGGCGCCAGCATGTACATGGAGTCGGTCGGCCCCCTCACCATCAACCCGCAGAACCTGAAGCTCAAGGCCGACATCCCGGTGGTGCAGCAGAACCTCGCCTGCGCCATCAACTCCATGGTGCTCTGCATCTTCACGACCTACGGCATGATCCCCCGGGCGGTCCACGAGATGAACCCGAACTCGTTCACCTACAAGCTCATCACCACGCTCTTCGAGAACAGCGGCCCGCTGTTCCGCAAGGCGATGGGCATCAAGGGCAGGCCGATGCTGTGGTTCGAGAAGTGGTTGACCTACAT
>JAOTUO010000240.1 GCA_029863845.1 Myxococcales bacterium | reverse complement strand
GGCGCGAGCAAGGTCACCACGATCCAGCTCGCTGAAGGACGTGACGAGCGCCATCGCGAACGGTGCCTCGCCGGTCGTCAGCACGATGGGTCGCCGGGTGTCTTTCGTACCTTCCTCGTACTCGAGCAGGCTCCAGAACTCGATGCCGGCGCCCTTTGAATTCAGCTCAACCGTGTAGAGCGGCCGCTCGATCCGGATCGTCTTGCCGGACACCGGCTCCGTGTCTTCCGACTCGACCGCATCGGGTGTCTTCGGCTCGGCGATCAGCTCGGGCAGCGGCCCAGCCATGGGTGAAGCGGGCTCCCGCGCGATCTCCTGTGCGGCCGGTAGAGGTTCCTGCGTCGAGCGGTTCCGCCGCGCCTCTCCCTGCCACAACATCCAGGTGGTGAGCACCGCAAACGACAGTGCGAAGGCCAGGAAGAGATTACGGTCCACGGCGTGTACTCACGGCACCGGATCGTAGCCGGTGCCCCCGAGGGGATGACAACGGCCCAGCCGCTTTGCAGCCAGCCAGATTCCGCTTACGGCACCGTGCCGCTCGATCGCCCCGACGGCGTACTGCGAGCAGCTGGGCTCGAATCGACATGCCGGTCCGAACCACGGTGACAGGGCAACCTGATAGCTGCGCACGACGAAGACCAGCAGCCGGCGCGGAACCCTGCTCACGGCTTCGCCCCCACCGACTCCACCAGCCCTTCCAGCGACTCCCACACTCGAGCGAGCGGTAGGTCGGCGGCACCCCGCCGTGCGATCACGACCAGATCCATGCCCGGCTCCAAGCCGCTCCGCGCCTCTCGAAACCACACCCGAATCCAGCGCTTTAGGCGATTTCGCACAACAGCGCCCCCGACCTGACGGCTCACCGTAATACCCAGCCTCACGACCTCCTGCTCAAGCCTGGGCGGTGCCGGTGCCATGAGCACGACGAAGTATCGCCCGGCCGCACGCTTTCCGCGCCCGGCGACGCGCCGGAAATCCCTGGAATGGAGGAGACGGTCCGCTCGCCGGAAGCGGCCCGTCGGAGTAGTCACATCTCTACTTCGAGGGTGTACTGACGCTCAGCCGGTGTCGCCCCTTGCTACGACGCCGTTTCATCACGGCACGGCCAGCGCTGCTCTTCATCCGGGCCCGGAAGCCGTGGGTGCGCTTTCGACGAATTCGACTCGGCTGGTAGGTGCGCTTCATCCGCTGCCCTTCACGTATCCCTCTCGGAACCAATCAGAGTAGCCACACCTCATCCCGGTCGCCAATACCACCCATCGAAACATCACGGCACCACCCGCGTCCCATGGTATTATTCTCCCCGGGGAGTGAATCCGCCGATCATGCTTCCAAGCAGCTGCTCGAGCGAACCAACCCGACAAAGGAGGACTTCGAGCCCCGTCGGGGCCTTGAGCCGTTTTTGTCCGTCTGCCACAGTCCCTTCTACTTCTACTCATAAAAAGAATTCTTCAAGAGAAGAGAAGCAGGTAAGCAGAAATGAAACTTTCCATCGACAAGCATGATTTTCAGCGGGGTCTCTCTCGGATCCAGGCCATCGTCGAAAAGCGCAACACGATGCCCATCCTCGCTAACGTGCTTCTCGAAGCTAGTTGCGATGGAGAAGCCGGCCTGCTCACCTTGGCGGCTACGGACCTCGAGGTTGGCATCTGTGACTCGCATCTGGCGGATGTCAAGACGGCCGGCGCTGTTACCGTATCCGCCAAGAAGCTGTACGAGATCGTCCGGGAGCTTCCCGATGATCCGGTCCACCTCGAGGTTTCGTCGAACTTCTACCTGGCTATCCGTTGTGCGCGGGCGGATTTCTCTCTTGCTGGAACGGCAGCAGAGGAATATCCAGATCGCCCGGTGGTTACACCGGGTCGCACAGCCGTCGTTCAAGGAACCGTCCTGGGTGACATGATTGCGCGTACGATGTACGCGGCTTCCCTCGACGAGACCCGCTACAACCTGAATGGCGTCTACTTCGAACGGCTCCCTGAGACCGAGAGCATTCGGATGGTTGCTACCGACGGTCACCGACTTGCCTGTGTGGATCGACAGCTCGGTGCGGACTTTGCGGGGCTGAAAGGCGGGGTCATCATCCCCCGAAAGGGCCTCGCAGAGGTCAAGAGGTTGGTGGATGAAGAAGATACCCAGGAGGTCGAGATCGGCTTCGAGGGCAATCACGGACTCGTTCGAAAGGGTGCTGTAACGTTGACGATGCGTCTCATCGAGGGCGAGTTTCCCAACTACCATCAGGTGATCCCGCAGCAGACGAGCCATCATGTCATCGTTGCTACGGAGTCCCTTGCTCAAGCGTTACGCCGAGTTGTACTGCTCTCGGCCGAGCGCGGGCGCGCCGTCAAGCTCGACCTGAGCGACGGGATGCTCAAGCTCTCTGCGAACAATCCGGAACTCGGCGAGGCGCATGAGGAGATCGATGTCGACTACGCCGGCGAGCCCCTGAGCATTGCCTTCAATGCCCGCTACCTGCTCGATGCGCTGACGGCCATCGGGAGCAAGGAGACACGTCTCGGGTTCCAGGACCAGCTCTCTCCAGCCCAGCTCGTTCCGGCCGACGACACCGAGACACTCGCGGTCGTCATGCCGATGCGGGTCTGAAACATCGAAATAGCAGAACGCGAAGCCTTTACGCGAACTTAGGCATTCTGTACCTTTCCGATACGGTGCGGCCGCCGGCCTGCGCTCGCGATCGCCGCGGTCGCGCACGCGCTACCCGGTCCGACCAAGGGACAGATCTCGCGTGAGTTACGACGCCAGCTCCATCGAGGTGCTCGAGGGCCTCGATCCGGTCCGGAAGCGCCCGGCCATGTACATCGGGACGACGGGTCCGGATGGCCTGCACCATCTCGTCTACGAGGTCGTCGACAACTCTGTCGACGAGGCCGTCGCTGGCTACTGCGGAGAGATCGCGGTGGTGATCCACCAGGACAACAGCATCACGGTGACCGACGACGGCCGCGGCATTCCGGTCGATCTGCACGCCACGGAGCAGCGCCCGGCGGCCGAGGTGGTGATGACCACTCTCCACGCAGGGGGCAAGTTCGACAACAACGCCTACAAGGTCTCCGGCGGCCTGCACGGTGTCGGCGTGTCCGTCGTGAACGCACTCTCGGAGCGGCTCGAGCTCGAGATCCGGCGCGAGGGGAAGGTCTGGCGGCAGGTCTATCAGCGCGGCGATCCCGTGGCGCCGCTCGAGGAGACCGGCATCACCGACCGCACCGGCACCCGGGTCACCTTCCTCCCCGACCGCAACATCTTCGCCTCGATCGACTCCTCCTTCGATGTCCTGTCCCAGCGCCTTCGTGAGCTCTCGTTCCTGAACGCGGGGCTCCGCATCCAGATTGACGACGAGCGTACGGGCAAGAGCCACGACTTCCGCTACGAGGGAGGCATCCTCTCCTTCGTCGACCACCTCAACCGGGCACGCGCGCCTCTGCACCGCCCGGCAATCCTGATCGCCGGCGAGCGCAGCTTCCGCAGCGGCGACCACGAGGTCCCCGTCACCATCGAAATCGCCATCCAGTACAACGAGTCCTACAACGAGGCCGTCTACGCCTTTGCCAACAATATCAACACGGTCGAGGGCGGCAGCCACCTCGTGGGATTCCGCACTGCGCTCACGCGGACGCTCAATCGCTACATTGCGACGCACCACAAGAACGGAAAAGACTCACCCGAGGCCATCGGGGGCGACGATACCCGAGAAGGCCTGGCGGCCGTGATCTCCGTCAAGCTGCCGCAGCCCGAGTTCGAGGGGCAGACGAAGACGAAGCTCGGGACCAGCGAGGTGCGCGGCCTCGTCGAGGGGATCCTCTACGAACAGCTGAGCGACTACCTCGAGGAGAACCCGGCCGCGGCGAAGCCCATCATCAACAAGATCCTCGACGCCTCACGGGCACGGGCCGCGGCGCGGAAGGCCCGGGACCTCGCCCGCCGCAAGGGCGCGCTCTCGGATCACAGCCTCCCAGGCAAGCTCGCCGACTGCCAGGAGCGGGATCCCGCGAAGGCCGAACTCTTCATCGTGGAGGGCGACTCCGCGGGTGGCACCGCAAAGCAGGGACGCTCCCGCGGGTCCCAGGCCATTCTCCCCATTCGCGGCAAGATCCTGAACGTGGAGCGGGCGCGCCTGGACAAGATGCTCTCGAGCCAGGAGATCCAGGCCCTGATCGCGGCCATCGGCTGCGGCATCGGTCCGGACTTCGACGTCGAGAAGGCCCGCTACCACAAGGTCATCATCATGACCGACGCCGACGTGGACGGGAGCCACATCCGCACCCTGCTGCTGACCTTCTTCTACCGGCAGATGCGCGACCTGATCGAGCGCGGCTACCTCTACATCGCGCAGCCGCCGCTCTTCAAGGTCAAGCGCGGCAAGACCGAGCGCTACGTCAAGGACGAGCGGGCTCTCGAGGAGTACCTGCTCGACCTGGCCCTCACGAACGTCGAGGTGATTCCCCACGGCGCCGAGCGGCGGCTCCCCGAAGGTGACCTCCGGCGGCTGCTCGAGAGCGCGAGCCAGTACCAGCGGCTTACCGATCGGCTGGCGTCGCGCCGTCTCGACACGCGCGTCATCGACGCCGCCGTGTGGAGCGGGGCGCCCCGCGAGCAGCACCTCGCCGACGTGCAGGGGCTGCGCGAGCGCGTCGCTCCCGGCATCGATGCGCGGCTGCGGGAGGTCGCCGGCGACGGCGCTGCACCCTACTGGGACTACCCGTCGGACCCCGAGCACGGTGGCTTCCGGCTCGTGGCGGCGACCTGGCAGCAGGGCAAGCAGCTGATCACGCCGCTCGACACCGACTTCCTGCGCTCTTCCGATTTCCTCCACCTGGTCGAGCTGGCGGACCAGATCTCGGCCATCGGCGCCGCGCCGTTCCGCGTGCGGCGCGCCGGCGCCGACGGCGAGGGGGCGCCCGCGATACCCGACGCCGTCGCCCTGCTGGCGCAGCTGCGCGGGATCGGGGAGAAGGGCCTCTCCATCCAGCGCTACAAGGGTCTCGGCGAGATGAACCCCGATCAGCTCGCCGACACCACGATGAATCCAGAAAGCCGTACGTTGCTTCAGGTGCGGATCCCCGACGCCGTCGAGGCCGACGACGCCTTCACCACGCTGATGGGCGACGATGTCGAGCCGCGGCGGGAGTTCATCGAGAAGAACGCGCTCGACGTCCAGAACCTCGACATCTAACCCGGGAAGAGCAGAGCCCCCTTGGCCGACGCGAGCGACGAAAACCTGGAGCCCTCCTCAGGCGACGGCGGTGCGCCGCCTCCCATCCCCACGCACTCGCCGGTCAACATCGAGGACGAGGTCCGCCGGTCGTTCCTCGACTACGCGATGTCCGTCATCGTCAGCCGCGCGCTGCCCGACGTGCGCGACGGCCTCAAGCCCGTCCACCGCCGCATCCTGTTCGCGATGAACCAGGAGGGCCTGCTCTCCAATCGCGGCTACTCGAAGTCGGCCGGCGTGGTGGGGGAGGTGCTGAAGCACTACCACCCGCACGGCGACTCGGCCGTCTACGACTCGATGGTCCGCATGGCCCAGGACTTCTCGCTGCGGTACCCGCTGGTCGACGGCCAGGGCAACTTCGGCTCGATCGACGGTGACTCCGCAGCCGCCTACCGCTACACCGAGGCGCGGCTGAACCCGCTGGCCGAGGAGATGCTCCGGGACATCGATCGCGAGACGGTCGACTTCGTCCCGAACTTCGACGGTGGAATCACCGAGCCCTCGGTCCTGCCCACCCGGTTTCCGAACCTGCTGGCCAACGGCTCCGCGGGCATCGCGGTGGGGATGGCCACCAACATCCCACCCCACAACATGCGCGAGCTGGTGGACGCCCTCGTCCTCGAGGCCGGGAATCCCGAGTGCAGCGTCGACGAGCTGCTCGAGAAGATGCCGGGGCCCGACTTCCCCACCGGTGCCATCATCTGCGGGGCCGAGGGAATCCGCGCCGCCTACACCACCGGCCGGGGCCTGCTGACGGTGCGTGCGCGGGCCGGCTTCGAGACGTCGAAGCGCGGCCTGCGCATCGTTGTCACCGAGATCCCCTTCATGGTGAACAAGGCGACGCTGGTTGAGCGGATCGCCGACCTCGTGCGCGAAGGCCGGGTCGATGGCGTCACCGACCTCCGGGACGAGTCGAGCCGCGAGGGAATGCGGATCGTGATCGAGCTCCGGGCGGACGCGCCGGAAGAGGTGGTCCTGAACCAGCTCTACAAGCAGACGCCCCTCCAGTCGACCTTCGGCGTGAACCTGCTGGCGCTGGTCAACCAGCGGCCGCAGGTGCTGACCCTCAAGCAGGCGCTGCGCCATTTCATCGACTTCCGCCGCGAGGTCGTAAGGCGCCGCGCCAGCTACGACCTCGCCCAGGCCCGCGCGCGGGCGCACCTGCTCGAGGGCTTTGCGATTGCCCTCGAACATCTCGACGAGGTGATCGCCATCATCCGCGCTGCGCAGGCCACCGCCGAGGCCCGCGAGCGGCTCATGGCCCGTTTCGAGCTGAGCGAGCGTCAGGCCACGGCGATCCTCGAGATGCGCCTGCGTGCGCTCACCGCCCTCGAACGCCAGCGGGTCCTGGACGAGCTAGAGGAGGTGCGCGCCCGGATCGAAGACCTGGAGGGCCTGCTCGCCAGCGACACCCGCAT
>JAOTUO010000241.1 GCA_029863845.1 Myxococcales bacterium | reverse complement strand
GGCGTTCTGGAGCCGGGGCTCTGCCGTGAGGATCGCGTCGACCGCCTCGGCGTACTCGCGGTGATCCGTGGCGACGTGGAGCAGGCCGTGCGGCTCGAGGCGCGGGGCCAGATCGCGCACGAAGGCTGGCGTCATCAGCCGCCGGCCGTGGTGGCGCTTCTTGGGCCACGGATCCGGGAAGTTGATCCAGCAGCAGGCCACCGACTCCGGCGGCAACAGCTCCGCCACCGCCCTCTGGGCCGTCGACTCGACCAGGCGGACGTTGCGAACCCCGCTGCGTGCGAGGCGGCGCGCCATCTTGAGCACGCGCTTGAAGGAGCGCTCGATGCCGAGGAAGCCGGCCTCGGGCTCGCTCCGCGCCAGGTCTATCAGGAACTCGCCGCGCCCGAATCCGATGTCGACGATCAGGCGCTTCGGCGACGGAAGCTCCGGCGCGAACAGGGCCGGCCAGCCGCCCTGCCGCACGCGCCCACCCGCGGCCTCGAGCGGGAGCCGCCAGTCGTCGCCGGGGATGTCGTACTTGAGCCTGCGGCTCACGGAGGCGTCACGAAGCGCAGCAGGCCGCGGATGCTGGGGAAGGGGCGGCGGCGGGGATGCACATCGACGACCACGCGCTCGTCCTCGCGCAGGCCCGCCCGGCGCCCCGCCTCGCGCAGCGCCTCCAGCGGGCCGCCCAGAGCATCCACCAGGCCGAGGGTGCGCGCCCGGGCGCCGCTCCAGACGCGTCCCTGGGCGACCCCGTCGAGATTCTCGCCCGTGAGGCCCCGCCCGCGCGCCACGCGGTCGAGGAAGCTGTCGTACAGGGCGGACATCTCACGGCGCACCGCCTCGCGCTCCCCGCTGGTGAAGCCCCGCGCCTCGGAGAGCAGCCCGGCTCGGGCGCCGCGCTCGACGCCTTCCTTCGCCACGCCGAGGCGCCGGTAGAGGCCCTCCAGATTGATCTTGCCGCCCACGACGCCGATCGAACCCGTGACCGTGCCCGCCTCGGCCAGCAGCGCGTCCGCGGCGACCGCGATGTAGTAGGCGCCCGAGGCGACGACGTCGCCCATCGAGACCACCACGGGCTTCTCGCGCTTCAGCAGGGAGACGGCGCGCCACAGCAGATCCGACGCGACGCCGTCGCCGCCTGGGCTGTCGAGGCGCAGCACCACCCCGCGGATCTCCTCGGTCCGGCCGATGCGCTCCAGCAGGGCTCTCAGCGGGTCGGTCGAGATCCCACGCGGATCGGCGTCGCGGTGGATGCCGCCCCGGGCCACGACGTAGGCGAGATGGGGAAGTCCCGCGAGCAGCGGACACCAGCCCGGATCGGCGGCGCGCAGCGAGTGATAGACGGACGCCTCCACCAGGCACACGCGGCGCGGCCCTGGGCGCGCCGGCGGCGGAATCGGGCTCAGGATCTCGAGCTCGGCTTCCAGCTCATCGGGGTAGAGGCAGGCGTCGGCCAGCCCGGCCTCCACGGCGGCCCGGGCGTGATACGGGCCGCGGTCGATCAGGTCCCGCACCGTGGCCGGCGCCAGCTTGCGCCCCGCGGCGAGCCCGTCGACGAGCTCGTCGAAGAGGTCGTCCACCAGCGCTTCGAGCTGCTCCCGCTCCTCCGGCGACATGCGCTCGCGCGTGAACCGATCGCCGGCCGACTTGTGGCTACCGATGCGGATCACGTCCGCCTTCACGTCGAGGTGGTCGAGCAGACCGCGCAGGAACAAGGACTCGGCGCGCAGACCGACCAGGAAGACCTGCCCGGCCTCGGGGAGCCACAGCCGGTCGGCGGCACTCGCGACCAGCAGGCCCTCCGTGCCGAGGACGTCGGCGTAGGCGGCGACCGGCTTGCCGCGCTCGCGGACCCGCTGCAGCGCGCGCCGGAGCGAGAGCACCTTGCTCCACCCCATGGGCGCGGCGCCGAGACGCACGAGCACGCCGTCGACCTGCGGATCGGCGGCGGCCGCGTCCAGGGTCTGGAGCACATCGAGCAGGCCCGCGGCGCTCTCGCCCGCGAACGGAAACAGGGGAGAGGCGAGGTCCTCGACCGGCCCCGTCAGGCGCAGGACGACCCAGAAGCTTCGCCGGCGGGGCAACGCCAGCGCCGCCACGCCGCGGCGCGCTCCGCGAGCCAGGTTCGCCCCGACCCGGCGCGCGATCTGGGCGGCGCCGGCCATCAGCTCCTGCGCGCCCGCTGCCCGGTCAAGGAGTCGACCCTCCGATACGAACCCAGCTGCGCCGGACTGCTGAACAGGGCGCGACCGCGGTGGATCTCCGTCATCCGCTCGACGAAGCCCCCGTCACAGCATTGCGGCCGCGCTGAAGTCTCGTCGTTTCCGCAGGGTCTCCGTCACGTGGCGAATGATGAACATCACGGAGCGTTCGAAGGAGACGTTGTCCACGATCGGGACGTCGTAGCGATCTGCGACGTCGAGGAAATGGTCCTGAATCTTTAGGATCCCGTCGAGGTTCTCGAGGTAGCGGTGCTTCCCCCGCTGCTTCGCCTCGGCCGCCCGCGACTCGAAGCGCCTGGCGAAGGCACCCTCGTCAAGGCACGCGATGACGAGGAACACCACGTGGGCGGATTCGGTATAGGCCCGAAGATCGACGAGCCCGGGCACGATGGAGACCCCGTCGAGCACCGTGCTGGCGTTCTCCGCCACCGCGCGGTCCATCGAAGCACGGAGTCCCACAGAAACGGTGGCCGTCTGGGCGCGAAAGCCGTCGATGACCGGTTCTTCGCCCAGCGACTCGGGACCGAGCTGGCGATACGCATCGTAGGAGGAGCCGTGGAGGGCGGGCAGGAGCTCGGGTGACAGCACGAGCCGCATGATCTGGCGGATCGAGTCCGTCGAGAGCACGCGGCCGATCCCGAGGCGGTGGGCCACCTCCAGCGCCAGCGTGGTCTTGCCCACGCCCGCGGTGCCGCCGAGCAGGATGATCACGGGCCGTTCGCCGTGCTGGTAGCGGCGCCACACCAGATAGCGTTCGGCCGCATGCGCGCTGACCTCGCGGGCGACCGTCTCGTAGGCCCGGCGACGCAGCTCACGGCGCTCGACCTGTCGGATGCCATGCGCCAGGAGGTCGCCCTCGATCTCGCGGGCCACGTCGAACGCGTCGTTGGGGTCGAGGGCGGACGCCAGCAGCGACTGGGAGAGGGTTCCCTTCGAGAAGGGCGCCTCGTGGCCCTCACTGCCGACGGTGATGCTCACGGGCAGCGGGAGACGCCGATCCTCCTGGAAGGGCTCGTCGCCCAGAATCTCCCGGACGGCCTTGGCCATCTCCCCCCTGGGGACCACCTGCCGTCTTCCGATGCGGCGCCGCACCTCGTTTGCGGTTCGGAAGGCGTCCTCGAAGGTGACGCCACGGGCCATCAGCGAGTGGATCATGATGCCGCGCATGAACGGGCGGCGGCCCGCGGAATCCTCGACCACGATTCGCGGGCGTCCACGCTGCGACGGGGCGGCGCCCCCGCTATCCCCCTGCGAGGCCATTGCGCGCAGCCTACCCCACGGCCTTGGCCCCTGCGACCGCGTCCATCCCTCGGGAAAAACCCCCAGGAAAGGCCCCCCTGATTCCCGAAATGGAACAATTTCGGGGAGTTTCGGGTTGACTTGGGCGGAAGTGGGGACCTACGCTTCCACTCGTAGCGGAATCGATGGGGGGTCCGCACTGTCCCGACGCCCGACGAGCGACTTGTATGCGTCGCGCGAGGTGGTCCAGATCCTGGGCATCTCACGGCGTCAGCTCCAGTACTGGTCCCAGACGGACCTCGTCGTGCCCAGCGCTAAAACCCCTGGGGGGCACAGCAGGTACACCTTCGGGGACCTGGTGGCGCTCAAGGCTGCGAAAAGACTGATCGACGCCGGCGTCTCGGTGCAGCGGATCCGCGCGTCCATTCGTGCGCTGCGAAAGCTGCTTCCGACCGTGCGGCGACCGCTCGCCGAGCTGATCCTGGTGGCCACGGGTGACGTTGTGTTGGCGTTTCGCAACGGCACCGCCTTCGATGCCGTTTCGGGTCAGGAATGGGTGTTCGAGGTCGCGCACTTCCAGCGCGAGGTCGACACCTGGAAGCGGTCCGTCGAGACGCTGCGCGTCGCCCGTCGGTCGGGGGCGGCTTCCGGCGGGACGGTACGCGAAGGCACGGCGTGATGCCGTGGCTCCGGTCCAAGGTCGGCTCGGCTTCGGGCCGCCTGGCCGGCGAAGCCCGGCCCGGGAATCCGGGTCGAAGAAGTCGGTCGTAGCGCCGCTCGCCAGCGGGGGGACAAGACCATGCGGGTCATCGCCATCGTCAACCAGAAGGGGGGCTGCGGAAAGACGACGACCACGGTCAACCTGGCCGGCAGTCTCGCGGCGGACGGGTGCCGGGTGCTGGTCGTCGACATGGATCCCCAGGCCCACGCGACTCTGGCCCTCGGCATCGACCCCGACGAGCTCGACGAGAACCTCTACGAGGTGCTCGCCGAGCCCGGCGGCATCGACTGCCTGGAAGAGGTGACCCTGGAAATCGCGGAGAATCTCGACCTCGCGCCATCGGGTATCGTGATGTCGGCGCTGGAGCAGAAGCTGGCCGCCGAGCGCGACGATTCCCGCACGGAGCGGCTGGCCGCGGCTCTGAGGACGCGCTCGCACGCCTACGATTTCGCGCTCATCGACTGCCCACCGAACGTGGGCCTGCTCACCTTCAACGCACTTCGGGCCACTAAAGAGGTGATCGTTCCGCTCGAGACGAGCCGATTCGCGATCCACGGCGTCCAGAAGCTGCTCGAGACGATCGGCCTGCTCGCAGAGCGGATCGGCCACGAGATGGAGGTCCGGGTGCTCCCGACCCTTTACGACGGACGAACGCGTTTCGCCCGTCAGACACTCGCCGAGGTCCGCGCGCTGTTCAAGGAGATGTGCTTCGACACGGTGATCCGTCAGAACATCAAGCTACGCGAGGCAGTGGGCCGGGGCGTGCCGATCTGCTTCTACGCTCCCTCCGCCAACGGCGCGCTGGACTACGCAGCGCTGGCCGTCGAGGTCGAGGCCCTCGCTCCGACCGACGCCACCGCCGCGCAGGCACCGGGCCCCGAGCCCGATGCCGGACCGCGCGAGGTCGTCGTGCGCTTCCGCGATTCGCACGCCAGCGACGTGCGAATCGCCGGGGACTTCAACGGCTGGGTTCCCGACAAGGGCGTGAGGTCGCTGATCGAATCCGACGGCGAGAGCCGCGTCTGGACCAAGATCCTTCAGCTTCCGCCGGGAACCTACCACTACCGGTACGTGGTCGACGGCGAGTGGCAGGAAGACCCCGAAAACCCCGAAGCGGTAACCAGTTCCGTCGGTAGTCGGAATTCGGTTATGGTCGTTCGCTGAGGATCGGGGGCGAGCCTTGCCCCGCGACCTGCGCGACGTCATCGACTACCTGCTGCCGCAGAGAGACGACGAATCCCCGCGACCGGCGGCCGCCCCCGAGCTGCCCTCCGGTCCTGCTGCGCGCACCACCGACGGGGTCGAGGAGCGCCTCCGGCGCCCGGCGGCCTTGCCCATCGTCGCGGTGCCGATCGGCGAACGCGACGTTGTGCGCGCGGCCTTCGTCTGGAACCTCGCGGTCGAGGTGGCGCGGATGGGCGCGAGCGGAACGCTGATCACACCCGAAGCCGACGATCCCTCCCTGTTGTGGCCCGAGCCGGGGCGGGGCCCCGTGGGCTCGGAGGTCGTGGTCTCGTCGGCGAGCGGGCTGGGGGATCTGTACCGGGCGGCGGTGGACGTCGCCGTGGACCGCGCCGCCGACGCCACGGCCGGTGGCATCGTCCTCGTCCGGATTCCCCCGGCCTGGCTGAGCAGGCCGTCGACGGGTCACGCGTTGCTGCGCTGGGTGCTGCTGTTCGCCTCCCTCGAGCCGCGCGACCTGCTCGAGACCTACGGACTGGCCAAGCGCGTGCTCGACTGGGGCAGCGACTGCAAGGTGGGGATCACCATCCACGGCGCCCGGCGCATCGGCGAGGCGGAGCAGGCCTTCGATCTGCTCGCGGGCGTGACCGCCCGGCATCTGGGTCGAGTACTGGTGAGCTACGGGCTGCTGGTGGATGATCTCCACGTCTACCGGGCGATCGTCTCCCGGCGGCCCGTCGGCCTCGAGCACCCGCAGTCCCGGGCGGCTCGCGCGCTGCGGGACGTAGCGCGGCTTCTGCTCGAGGATGCGGGAAGCGCGACCCGTGCCTGAGCTGTCACTGAGAGCACCCCCGCCTCGCGAAGAGTTGCTCCGGCAGCTTTCGGACCGGCTGGGCGAGCTGATGCCCGGCGTCCGCCTGCTGGCAGCGCGCATTCTGGGAGCCGAGTCGCGAATCGACCTCGTGGCGCTGGAGCCGACGGGCCGCGTGGCGCTGGTCATGGTCGGGGAGGACGGGGAGGATCTCGAACTCGTCGCGCGGGGAATGGCGCAGCGGGCCTGGGTCGAGGCGCGCCTGCGCGACTGGCTGCAGCTGGCTCCCAACCTCGGGGTACGACCCGAAGCGGGCCTGAAGGTCTGGATCGTCTGCCCGTCGATCCGGCCCGAGGCCGTGGCAGCCGCCTCCCAGCTCGGTCCCGATGCCTTTGCGCTGGCGGTCTACCGCTGCGTGGGAGACGGCTCGACCCTCGAGATCCTGATCGAAGCGCTGGACGGCGCACCGCCGCGGCGCGCGGCGC
>JAOTUO010000239.1 GCA_029863845.1 Myxococcales bacterium | reverse complement strand
TCGCCACGGGCAACGATCTCACGCGGTTCAGGCCCATCGGACTGCTCGGCGGCACCCAGACCACGTTTCTCACCGACCCGGCGAATCCAACGCTCCTGACCCTGATCGGAACCGGGCACCTGAACACGACGCGGACTTTCACGCCCTTCACGGGGATCTCGAAAACCGTGGGCCAGACGAAGCCGGCGATCAACGGGATCAACACGCTGCCGCTTCCCGGAAAATCCAAGGTGTGCATCATCGTTCCGGGCTGCGGAATCTACATCCCGGTGCCCTTCACGCAGAACGGCACGGTCGGTCTCGGGGTCGGCGGGACCATCACCGCCAACACCTTCTCGAAGGGGGCCGGCCTCAAGGTCTCGGTCGTCGCACAGCCGTGGACAATCGGCGTCACGAGCGTGAGCGACGTCGAGACGAGGAATCACGCGCTCAGTGCGACCGAGAAGACGACGGGCTTCGTCCACGGTCCCGCCTCGGCCACCTCCACCGCGGCGCAGGCCGGCGGCGTCATCCAGATTGTGACCGCTGCCTTGGTGACCACCTCGCTCAGCCCGCCCGACAACCGGCAGGCGCAGCTCTCCTTCGGGCGCTTCGTTTTCGTCCCGGAGCCGGGAATGGTGCTGCTCCTCGGCTCGGGAGTCGGCGGGCTGCTGCTCGTCGGCAGGCGCCGGATGCGCCGCTGAGGCTACGGCTGCCGCCCGTCGCTGGGGCCGGCTAGAGCACCAGCTCGGCCAGCGTCCGCAATGTCTCGGGATCCCGGTTGGCCAGCAGCAGGCTGGTGACGGGCGTCTCCCTCCAGGCGTCCAGGCGCTCCCGGATGCGCGCGACGGGACCGACGAGCGAGATCTCGTCGGCGAACGCGGAGGGAACCGCCGCCACCGCCTCGGCCCGCTTCCCCTCGAAGAAGAGCTCCTGGATCTTGTGGGCCTCGGCCTCGAAGCCCATGCGACTCATCAGCTCCAGGTGGAAGTTGCGCTTGCGGGCGCCCATGCCGCCGACGTAGAAGCCGAGCATCGCCTTCACCGGCGCGAGCGCCGCTTCCACGTCGTCGGAGATCTGCACCAGGAGGAACTGCGCGATCTCGAAGCCGGGCCGCAGCGCGCCGAGCGACTCCGTGTAGACCTCCTGGCGGTAGGGCGAGTAGTAGAGCGGCAGCCAGCCGTCGGCGATCTCGGCCGCGAGGGCGACGTTCCGGGGGCCCTCGGCGCCCAGGAAGATCGGCAGGTCGGCGCGCAGCGGGTGGGTGATCGACCGCAGCGGCTTGCCGAGGCCCCACGATCCCGGGCCGGTGTAGGGCAGCGGGTAGTGCTCGCCGGAGTTCGTCACGGGGGCCTCCCGCCGCAGCACCTGGCGGATGACGTCCACGTACTCGCGCGTGCGCGCGAGCGGCTTGGCGAAGGGCTGGCCGTACCAGCCTTCGACCACCTGGGGGCCCGAGACCCCGAGACCCAGGATCACGCGACCGTGCGACAGGTGGTCGAGGGTGAGCGCGGCCATGGCGGTCGCCGCCGGCGTGCGTGCCGAGAGCTGCACCACCGAGGTTCCGAGCCGGATCTTCGAGGTGTTCGCGCCGATCCAGGCCAGCGGCGTGAACGCGTCCGAGCCCCAGGACTCGGCGGTCCAGACCGAGTCGTAGCCGAGGCGCTCGGCCTCCTGCACCACCGCGACGAGGTCTTCGGGAGGCTGGGCTCCCCAGTAGCCGAGCTGAAGGCCCAGCTTGAGTTCGGACATGAGGTTCTCCAGAGCGACGAACGGAGCCCGATACTCGCACATCGGGCGCGTCGCCGGAATCGAGGCCGCGCGCTTGCTTCCGCGCCGTCGCGGTCCGTACCCTGGGCGCGGGGCACCGCCGACGGCGGGGAGGCGTCATGCGACCGCTCGCTGGGATGCGGGTTCTCGATCTGGCCGACGAGAAGGGAGAGCTGTGCGGTCGGCTCCTGGCCGACCTCGGTGCCGACGTCATCCGGGTCGAGCCGCCGGGGGGCGCCGCCTCGCGCCGGCTTCCACCATTCGCCCCCGACGGCGGCACGAGCCTCTACTTCGCCGTCCGCAACGCGGGCAAGCGGAGCGTCGCGCTCGACGTGGAGAGCGTCGCCGGGAGGGAGCGGCTCCACGGGCTCCTGGCCGCGGCCGACGTGTGCGTCGAGTCGTTCGCGCCGGGATTCCTGACGGCGAACGACCTGGATCCGGCCGCACTGGTCGAGCGCACCCCGGGGCTCGTCCTGGTGTCGATCAGCGACTTCGGCCAGACGGGTCCCTACCGCGACCATCGCGGCACCGATGCGATCGGGTTCGCGATGGGCGGCCTCATGCACCGCGCGGGGATCTTCGAGAAGCCGCCGCTCGTTGCGCCCGGTGCGCTCGCCTACGACGCCGCCGGCGTCACGGCGGCCTACGCGGCGCTGCTCGCGTTCTGGAAGCGGCTCGCGACGGGGCGCGGACAGCACGTGGACGTCTCGGTGATGGAGTCCGTCGCCAATCTGAGCGACTGGGCGCTGCCGAGCTACTCGGTCATGCAGAACGCCATGCCGCGCGCGGGCGCCGGCATCTACACCCTGTACCGCTGCGCCGACGGCTTCATCCGCATGATCATCCTGGTCGAGCACCACTGGCGCGCGCTGCTCGACTGGATCGGGAATCCCGAGGCGCTCCGGGACCCGGCGCTGAACGGCTTCATCGCCCGCCTGCTGAAGATGGACACCATCGTTCCCGTGATCGAGGGTTTCTTCCGCGATCGCAAGAAGGTCGAGGTCGCCCGCGAGGCGCAGGCCCGGGGCATCCCGGCGACGCCACTGCTGACCCCCGCCGAGGTCCTCGCCAACGAGCACAGCGTCGCGCGCGGCAGCTTCCGCCGGCTCGAGGTCGCCGAAGGGCTGGAGGCCGAGATTCCCTCGGGCTTCTTCACGATCGACGGAGAACGCGCCGGCCCGCGCACGCGCCCGCCCCGCGCGGGCGAGCACGGCGACGCCGGGTTCGCCGCGCGCTCCGAGCCCGCCGGGGTCGCCACGGACGGGCCCGCGGCCGCCGCGGACGGCCATCCGCTGCGCGGGCTGCGGGTGCTCGACTTCGGCATCGGCGCCGCGGGCGTCGAGGTGGGGCGACTGCTGGCGGAGTACGGAGCCGAGGTCATCAAGGTCGAGACCCGCCGCGCCCCGGACTTCATTCGCATCATCCTGGGCAGCTTCATGAACCCCTGCTTCGCGTCGTCGAATCGCAGCAAGCTCGGCTTCGGTGTGAACCTCAAGTCGGAGGCGGGGCGCGCGCTCGTGATGCGCCTGGTGGAGCTCTCCGACGTCACGATCGAGAACAACGGCACCGGTGTGATGGAGCGGCTCGGTCTGGGCCCCGCGGCGCTGCACGCGATCAACCCGCGCATCGTCTCCTTCTCGAGCCAGATGCTGGGCTCCTCCGGGCCCTGGAAGGACTGGATCGGCTACGGGCCCAGCACGCACCCGGTGTGCGGTCTTCAGTACCTCTGGAACTACCCCGAGGACGCGGATCGCCCCGCCGGCTCGACCAACATCCACCCCGATCATCTCGTCGGGCGCCTCGGCGCCTTCGCCGTCCTCGCCGGTCTGATCCGGCGGCAGCGCACCCAGCGTGGCATGCACGCCGACGCCGCGCAGTTCGAAGCCGCGCTCGGGCTGCTCGGCGACCTGCTCGCCCAGGAGAGCGTGGACCCGGGCGCGGTCCGCCCGCAGGGGAATGCGAGCCCGCGCGCTGCGCCCTGGGGGTGCTACCGCTGCGCGGGCGAGGACGAGTGGTGCGTCGTCAACGTGGGCCGCGACGGCGAGTGGGCGGGCCTGCGCGCGGCCCTCGGCGATCCCGAGTGGGCGCGGCGTGAGGAGTACGCCCGCGCGGAAGGGCGCGTCGCGAAGCGCGCTGAGATCGACCGCCAGCTCGAAGCGTGGACGGCGACGCGTCGCCCGCGGGAGGTGATGGAAACGCTCCAGGCGCACGGCGTGCCCGCAGGCATCGTGGCGCACGCGGCCCACCACTTCGAGGATCCGCACCTCGGCGCGCGCGGCTACCGGCGGCCGCTCGACCAGCCGGGGATCGGCCCGATCCTGGTGGAGGGCCCCGCCTTCCGGGGGAGCGATCTCCCGGAGCCGATCGTAAAGCCGGCGCCGAGGCTGGGCGAGCACACGCGCGAGATCGCGTCGCGGCTGCTGGGCCTCTCCGACGCCGAGATCGCCGAGCAGATCGAGGCCGGCGTGCTCGAGGATCCCCCCGACTGACGATGCGGCCCCGACCTCGCGCGGCGCGGTGGTCTCACGCAGAGGAGTTGACAGCGCGGACGCCGGCTTCGTAGGTTTCCGGCGCCTGGCAAACGCGCGTTACAGGGAAGCAGGACAGTGCCCAACGCCACGATCGAGAAGTTCGGATACCCCGGCTCGCTCTTGCGCGAAACCCCCGGCTGGGTCGTGCTGCTGCGGCCGCAGCAGGTGACGGCGGGTTGCATGGTGCTGGCGTGCAAGGAGTCGGCGACGTCCCTGGGCCGGATCTCCGCCGAAGCGGCGGCTCAGCTGCCAGGCGTCGTGAAGGAGATCGAAGAGGCTCTCGCTGCGTCGTTCCGTCCCGAGAAGGTGAACTACCTCGCTCTCATGATGGTCGACCCGCACGTCCATTTTCACGTCATCCCGAGATACCCGGTGCCGGTGCAGATCGCGGACGCGGAGGTCGTCGACCCGGGTTGGCCCGGGCCGCCGGCGATCCAGGAGGTCGCGGATCTCACGGACAGCCAGCTGCACGCGATCCGGGAAGAGCTCCGCAAGCACTGGCCACGCTGACTCGTCACGGCAGGGACCGTCGTGCCGGCCATGCGGCTCGGGCGGGCGGTTCCGCGCGCGGGTGCGCTCGCGCGCTAGACGTCCTCGGCTTCGTCTTCGATCCGCTTGATCTCGGCCAGCTCCTCGTCGGTGATCGGAAGGTACAGAGTCGTGATGCCGAGCGGCGCGTTCTTGCCGACGCCCGGGCGGACGACGATGACGACCTGCGTCTTGTCCGCGATGAGCTGGTTGAGCTTGGCGGGGAGCCAGGTCTTGTCGTCGCGGTCGTTCAGCATCTTCCCCTGGAAGTTGCTGCGAACCTGGGTCACCGCCATTCGCCCGCCGGTGGCCTTGACGACGAGTTTGGTGGTCTTCGTCACCTTGCTCCCGCAGCCCTTCGGGATCTTCGAGGTGTCGCGCGGGGTTCCCTCCGGCTTCGGAAAGAACTGGCGCTCATTGCCCTTCTCGTAGTCAACCTCGACGCTGCTGGTGGCCTCGTCGTACGACTGGATCACCGCGAAGCTGGAGCAGCTGCTCGCCGCCTCGGCCTGCGCGGCGGCGAGGCACAGGGCAAAGAAGGCGAAGGCCGTAATTCCGATTCGCATGGTCCGTGTCTCCTCGTCTGGCGGGTCGGGTGAGCTTCCACCCGCACCGCGTGGATGGTGTTGCGGAGCGGAAGCCGTGAGCTGGCCCCTCCTCCAGCCGGGGTAATCTAACAAACCGGCTGGCGCCGCTCCCCCGTGGGGAGGATGACGCCGGACTGACGCGGGGAGCCTCCGGATCCCCCCGTACGGCGGAGCGGGGTTCGCATCCGCCCCCCCGGGAGCAGATGCGCGCGTCCGCCGACCCCGTTCGTCCCAGGTGCGACGCGCGGGCATGTCCGTTTATTCGCCTTTCCCCTGCGTCCGGCGAGCGACGATCTGTCCTACCCCGATGGGACCTGCAGTCCCGTCCATACCCCGGTGGTGATGTGCCCACGGCGTTTGCCCGGCGGATTGGGCTGGGATATGCGTACGAAGCCATGTCGCGAGCCAGACTCACGCGGGAAGATCTCGACTTCTTTCGCAAGCACAACATCGGGCAGCACCTCATGGAGGTCGCGAAGGACTTCCAGAAGCGCGCTCTCGTGGCGTTCGCCGATGCCGGCCACGACCGGCTTCAGGCAGCCCACCAGGCCGTGCTCGCCCACCTGCGACTCTCCGGCACGCGGCTGACCGAGCTGGCCGAGCGCGCCTCCATGACGAAGCAGGCCATGGGCCAGCTCGTCGACGAGGTGGAGCGCCTCGGCTACGTGGAGCGCATTCCCGATGCCAGCGACGGACGCGCGAAGATCGTCCGCTTCACGCCGGCGGGGCTCGACCTCATCAAGATCGGCACCGAGATCGGCGCCGGCATCCACGCGGAGTACGCCGCCCGGATCGGCAAGAAGAAGATGAACCTCCTGCGCGCTCTCCTCGAAGAGCTGCACGAGCAGACTCGCCCGGGCCGGAATTCGTAAAGTTTCTTGACAGAAATCCGGATCCCGCACACCATCGGCGGGTCTTCGCCGGGGAGGATCCGCAGGATGCAGCGTCCCGCCTATTTCGACGCCTACCAGACCATCGTCTTCGACCGCACGGACGACGGCATCCTCACGATCCGCTTCCACAGCGACGACGGCCCCGTGGTCTATGCCAGCGCGCACCACAACGACTGGGTGAACGCCTTCTACGCCATCAGCGCCGACCGCGACAACAAGGTCGTCATCATCACGGGCACCGGCGACGAGTTCATCGCCGTGGAGAAGTGGGACCGGCCGACGGACAAGGTCATCCACTGGGACCAGATCTACTGGGAGGGCAAACGCCTGCTCCAGCACCTCCTCAACATCGAGGTGCCGGTG